>NZ_JBTYHB010000033.1:0-95302 GCF_054871485.1 Streptomyces sp. UC4497
CAGCAGTCGGCCAAGCAACAGATCGCCATCAGAGCAACTGGGGCGCTGTTGGCGGTGGCGTTCGCTGCGAGTTGCTCGGCGAGCGTGGGATCGAAGAACGTGAACAAGGACGAGGTCGCGAAGCAGGCCTCAACGGCCCTGGGCAAGCAGATCGGCCGGGAGCCCGACGACATCACCTGCGAGGACGACCTCAAGGCCGAGGTGGGCGCGACCGTCCGCTGCGAGCTCACCGACAGCGGCGAGACGCTGGGCATGACGGTCACCGCGAAGTCGGTCGACGGCGACAAGGTCAACATGGACTTCAAGGTCGACGACGCCGCGGTCGGCTGACCTCGGCCACCATGCCTGCGCCATGCTGAGCCGCGGGTGCGCCGTGGAGCGGGAGTTGGGCGCGGACGGCGCCCCCCCTTCGGCTACGCCGCCGACTCCGGTTGGCGTTCAGAGGCATCCGCCGTTCCGTCCCCCGCAACAGTCGGGGAACTCTGTACGGAGCCCGCACCCCGGCCGAAGAACAGCGATGCCGCGAACGCCACCAGGCCGATGACACCCGCGAGGACGAACGCCGCGCTCAGGCCACTCGCGTCGGGTGCGCCGGACGCACCGTCGGACGCACGGGACGCCACGGTGACGAAGACCGCCGTACCGAAGGCACCCGCGACCTGCTGCACCGTCGCGAGGATCGCACTGCCGTGGGAGTGCAGGTGGTCCGACAGCACGTTCAGGGACGCCGTCATCAACGGGGTCATCATCAGACCGAGCCCACCCATCAGCAGCAGGTGCATGCCGATGACCGCCACCAGCGAAGAGTCCGGGCCGAGCAGCGAGAACAGCCACAGCGAGGCCGCCAACGCGGCCGCCCCCGGAATCACCAGCGGACGGGCGCCGACGCGGTCGTAGAGCCGGCCCACCGGGCGGCCGAGGACGCCGAGGAGCAGGCCGCCGGGGAGCACGGCGAGGCCGCTGACGAAGGTGGTCGTCCCCATGACCGTCTGAAGGTAGAGCGGCAGGAGGATCGCGGCCGCGCCCAGCATGCACATGAACAGCAGCGCGGACAGCAACAGGGCAACGGAGAAAGTGGGGTTCGCCAGCGGGCGCAGGTCCAGCAGGGCGCGATCCTGGCGCTGCAGGCGCAGTTGACGTACGACGAACAAGGTGAGGGACAGCAGACCGGCGACGATCGGCATCCATGGCGCGACGGTGTGCTCCCCGCCGCCGGACTCGCCGATGGAGGCGAGGCCGTAGAGGACGCCGCCGAAGCCGATGGCGGAGAGCACCACCGACAGCACGTCCAGCGGAACCTTCCGCGTCTCACTGTCCAGGCGCAGCCATATCGCACCGATCACCAATGCCGCCAGTGCCAGCGGCAGCACGATCCAGAACATCCAGCGCCAGCCCAGCGAGGACAGCACCGCGCCGCCCACCGTCGGGCCGATGGCCGGGGCCACCGCGATGACGATCGTGATGGTGCCCATCATCGCCCCGCGCCGCTCCGCGGGGACCAGGCGCATCACCGTCGTCATCAGCAACGGGATCATGACAGCGGTGCCGAACGCCTGCACCACGCGACCGGTGAGCAGCATGCCGAAGCCGGGCGCGAGGGCGCTGATCAGGGTGCCGGTGCTGAACGCCGTCAGCGAGGCCAGGAAGACCTGGCGCACGGAGAAGCGCTCGAGAAGAAATCCTGTGATCGGGATGACCACGGCCATCGTCAGCAGGAAGCCGCTGGTCAGCCACTGCACGGTCGTCGTGGAGACACCCAGGTCGACGGTGAGGTCGCGCAGGGCGACGCTCAGAATCGTCTCGTTGAGGATCATCACGAACGCGGACGCGACAAGGACCGCGATGAGGACGCCCGCGCGCGCTGGTGTCCCGCCCGCGGGCGGGGCGGCCGAACTGCCGCTGCCACCGGGCGCGTTCGCGCTCTCGACGTTGGTTGGCTGGCTCATGTGGGGCGGTACCTCGCAAGAGTCGGTCGTAGTCATGGGCCAGGCCGTACGCCGCGGGCCAGGGACTTGGCACACACGGACAGGCCGGGCCGCTCAGGGCGCTCACCGCAGAACAGGAGAACGGCGCGCGCACAGCACGCACTCAACCCCCAACGCCTCGCCGGTGCACGGCATTCCCGGCATGACGGCCATCACAACGGTTCATGCCATCACGACGGATCACGCCATCGCAGTGGACCGCGCCATCGCAGTGGACCGCGCCATCGCAGCGGACCACCGCGACAGGAGTCGGACAGCCGTGTGCGCCGCGGGCACCATAGCCCGCGCCTCCGCCTCCAGCCGCTCACGTCACACCGGAGAGTCCTTCCGCCAGGTCCACTGCGCGTCGGGCGGCTCCTCGCCCAGTACGCGGAGCGAGTCGGTGGAGATCTGGGCGAGTCGGTCGACCTCGTCGAGGCCGAACCACATCTCGTGATTCTCCGAGCGCCCGCTGCGCGGCGGGTGGGTGTCCGGGTCGGACCAGCCGAGCGACAGCAGCTGCTGCTTCTGCGCCTCGGTCATCTTCCGGTACGCCAATGAAACGCATTCGGCGCCGAACCCGTCGTGCCACCTCATGAACTGCACGTAACGCCCGGTCTCCTGCCGGGGCTTGGGGCGCCGCTGCCACCAGCGCCGGCCCGGGTCGTCGGGCACCGGCACCGGCTCCGGGTCGGGCTCGGAGACCACCAGGGTGTCCCTGTCGCGCATACCGGCCACTTCCGCCCGCAGCCGTTCACGAAACTCGCTCCACGCCTCGTCCATCGGGCCAAGGTACCGGCACCGTTCGGTGAGACACCCCGCTGGGGCGTTTCCCCCAGCGGCATGTTGGTGAACGCGGACCACCCGCGCAGGAGGTGTCATGGAACGAACCGGCGGGTGGGGCCGGCAAGGGACGTAAGTACGCCTTGACCAGTGACGAGGGCGGTGACGATTTCTGGGGGTTCGTACAGGACTCCAACGGGCTGTTCGAATCTCAAGAAGACGGTCTTCGGCAGGTTGAACCGCTGGGGTGCTCACCGCAAGGAGTGTTCCTGGCCAGCCTCGACCATCTGGGGACCCGGAGAGCGACGGCCGGTGGGGCCCATCTGGCATTCCTCGATGCTGAAGGCATCGAAATGGGTTCCTACTTCGTCAGCGGAATGACCACGACGGCTGCGAGGTCGTCCGTGCACGGTGACGGCCTGTTCGATGTCGAAGTACGCCTGTGGTGCGATGAACTGCTCCCTGGAGCCGCAGAAATCTGGGACCTGCTCCGAACAGGGAATCTCGACCGCAAGGGCATGTGGGAGGACCTCGACGCGGTAGACCGGAAGACCTGGTTGTCCGTCGCGCTGTGGTCCCGTGAGTACCGGCGGGGAGGCGCACCGCCACCGATCTCGAGGTTCTCTTTGAGATCTTCGCCGACCACGATTCGTTCGCCAGGACGCCCTCACCGGCTTGCCGAAGACCGATGGGATCAGCCCAGTGAACGGCGCTGTCCAAGACGGTCCCGACGTCGTCATCACGCCACTCACGTCTGAAAGTCCCATTCCCTAAAGGGAATTGTCGGTCTCCACCGCGCCCCGCAGTATCGGGTCCGAATGGACCTGCCCGGGCAAGGAGACGAAGATGATCGAGATCGACCCGCAGCAGCTGGCCGACCGCTACACGGCTCAATGGAATGTGCCCGATGCCGCAGAGCGCCGCGCTGCCATCGAACGGCTCTGGGCCGAGGACGGCACCCATGTCCTTCACCCGCCTGCGGAGATACGGGAGGCCGCCGCGGAACTCGGCTTCGACCACCCGACTCTGGAGGCACAGGGATACGACGCCGTCGAGACCCGAGTGGCGCGAAGCTACGAGCGGTTCGTCGAGAAACAGGGGTTCGCGTTCCGGGCGCGCCCCGGTGCGACACGCCTCAATGGCGTGGTCAGGATCGGCTGGGATGCGGTGTCCACCGCAACCGGCGACGTGGTGGGTGGTGGTTCGGACCTCCTCGTACTCGACGACAACGGCCGCATCAAGATGGACTACATGTTCCCGGGATCCTGAGCGGCGGCGGCACAAGCCGTTGCCCCGGCGGCTGTTGAGAGAGCCTCGGCAGTCGCCGGGTCCGCCGGCAGGAACGCCTCCAGCTTCAGCTCGGCAAGCGTCACGTCGACGGCGGTCGCAAAGGTCGTCACAGTCGTCATCAGGCGGAGCTCACCGTACGAGGACCGCAGACGGAGTGGCACCGCGAAACCGAGTTGCCCGGCGGACGGCTCCAGCTCGGGAACGTACCCGGCGAGCTCAGTGCGCAACTCCTCCAGATGGCCAAGGCGCACCAGGATGTGGCGCGCCCACTCGGCGAGGTTGAGGATGCGGGGAGCCAGCCCGTCGGGATGCAGCGCCAGGCGGTACACATTCGTGCCCGGACCCACCAGATCGTCAGCCGCGCCCTCGGTGATCAGGTCGAATGCGGTGTTCGCGGCGACCAGGTCACCACCTCGGTCCACAACCAGCGCCGGATACGGCAGATGTCCGCGGAGGATGTGGTCGATCGCCGCGCGCACGGGGGCCAGCACCGGATCGTCCAGCGAGCTCTCCGGGTAGGCGGGCGCGTACCCGGCGGCCAGCAGCAGCTCATTGCGCTCCCGCAGGGGCAGCTCCAGCGACTCGGCCAGGCGCACGACCATGTTCCGGCCCGGGACGGACCTGCCGGATTCGATGAAACTGAGGTAGCGCTGGGTGGTGCCCGCTCGCAGCGCCAGATCGAGCTGGCTGACATGACGGCGGGTACGACGTTCACGAAGCGTACGAGGGAAGTCCACGGGCCTGTTGTAGCGGTGGCGGAGGGTCCTGGGCCATTCCCTGCAGGGAATTGTCGCCAGTCGTACCGGTCGTGAACATGGCCGACATGGACATCGGTGTACTGCTTCCGACCGGAACCGCCCAGTGGGGCCCTGCCGACGACCCTCGCGAGCTTGTTGCCTTCGGCCGCTGCGCCGAACGCGCCGGGTTCTCCTCGCTCTTCGCCAACGATTCGCTCATCAGCCCGCGCATCGAGGCGCTCACGATGCTGGCCGCACTCGCCCCGGTGACCGAGACCGTGGTGCTGGGAACAGCCGCACTGATGCCGTTCCTCCGTCGGCCGATCCAGGCGGCGCAGGCGCTTGCGTCGATCGATCTGCTGTCCGGTGGCCGGCTCACCGTGACCGTCGGCGCCGGCTTCCCCGGCCGCTTCGGACGGCCCCTCTACGCACTGTCCGAGCTGCCGTGGGAAAGGCGCTTCGCCCGCCTGGACGAGACTGTTCTGCTGTGGCGGGCCCTGTGGGACGGCGCCGACGCCTTCCACGGCGAGATCCTCAGGTTCGACGACATCCCGCCCACGACCAGGCCGCCCCGCGCCGGCGGCCCGCCCATCTGGCTCGGCGGCGCGGCCCCCGCAGCGCTGGCCCGCACTGGCCGCCTGTACGACGGATGGCTGCCCTACCCGCCTGACCCCGCCGACTATGCGTCCGGCCTCCGCACCGTCCACAAAGCGGCGACCGAAGCAGGACGCGAGACCGAGGACATCACCCCCGCACTGTTCGTCTCGGTACGGATCGACGACGACATCGAGCGCGGCCGTCGGGCAATGGACGACTACGCGCGGGCCACATACGGCATGCCACTGGAGGAGCTGGAAAAGATCCAGGCAGTGGTCACCGGCTCCGCGGACCAGGTGCTAGAGCACCTCGGACGGTACGTCGCCGCCGGTGCTCGGCACATCGTCGCCCGCCTCGGTGCCCTGGACCTGCGCTCCCAGCGCGACCAGCTCGAACAGATCGCAGCCCTGATCCCCGCCGTCCAAGCGTCAGCGCATCACGCCTCCACCAAGGAGACGATTCCGCCTGTGAGTTAGCGCCTCAGTTGGTTCTGACCGCGCTTCCGTGATAGCTACGGCTGCAGGAGGATGCGGGCTCTGAGCAGGGTGAAGGAGGCTCGGCCGTACATCTGCCGTTTGATCGTCTTGATTCTGTTGACGTGCCCCTCAACGGCGCCGGAACTGTAGGACAGGGTGAGACCAGCGGTGACGGCCGGGAGGTCCTGACGGACGGAGTCGGCGAAGACACCGATGGCCTCAGGACCGCTCACCTCGGCTTTCTGGATCCAGTCCCGGAGTAGGTGGCCCTGACGGTGGTGGACCATGGCTGTGAACTCCCATGCGAGGTCGCAGACAGCGGTGATCGCCGGACAGGCGTTCCGTACGGCTTCCAGCTGCGCGGTCTCCGAGGGCCGGAGTGTCTCCTGAGGGCACATGAACCATGAGGTGATGATGCGTGGGCTGGGCGTCGCTGCCTGGGCGGGGACCGCAGTGCCCTTCCTGATAGTGATCACGTAGCGGTTCACGACGTGATAGCCGCCGACATAGCCGAGACCGACCAACTCGCGATAGAGCTGCATCGAATTCGTGCAGCCCGCCTGGAAACGGTGCTGCACGTAGTCGGTGAACGGGTCGAGGAGACCTGCGCCCCGGTCCCGTGCCGAGGCGAGGAGGTCCTCAAGGTCGCTGTGCAGGTAGCGCCGTACCGTCTTGCGGTCCAGTCGCAGGCGGCGGCCGATGGCGCTGAGGGACAGCCCCGTGGCGGCCAGTTCGTTGACGTCCCTGTGGCGTTGACGCACACGGTCCAAGAAGGGGGTCGCTGGGGCAGTCGGCAGCGGTCCGGCATCTGTGGTGGCAGGTCGGCGCAGGCATGCACGGTGTCGGCGGCACGTTTTCTCCACGGCCGTCGAAAGGTTTTGGAGGAGGTGCCAGCGATCGGCGACTTCCAGGGCATCAGGGGCCGCCTGCTTGATCGCCTTGGTGAAGGCCAACAGGCGGTCACGGCATACGATCTCGGCGCCGGGGTGCTCGTGGAGCCAGGCGGCAACCGAACTGGTCTCGCGGTTGGGCAGGACGTCTACGGCCTGGAATTTTCGACGTCGACGAGGACAGTGCCGTAGGTCCGCCCCTTACGGAACGCGAACTCGTCGATGCCCAGTATCCGCGGTGCCCTGGCCGGCACAGGGGGAGCTACCAGCTGCCCCAACAGTGCCGTCCGCCGGCCGTGAAGCCGCAGCTTCGCGCAAAGACGCTGGCCCGGGCGCCCGCCGAGTTCCGTCGCGACCGCCTTCATCACCGGCCGCGCCGCCGGTGAAGAACGGCGGCGTGGTTCGGTCAGGCCCGCCACCTGTTCCACGAACGTCCGGCATTGGCACTGGCTCTGATCGCAGAAGAACCGACGCACGTGCAGGCGGACGATCAGCCACCGCCCGCTGACGGGTACCTCGGATATCTGACGCCAATATCGGCTGTGGACCCGCGTGGCGGGATGCGCGCACTGTGGACACCTGCCCGGCGGCCCGCATCCCGCCGCCTCGACCACCAAGTGGCCGTCGACGGTCTTGAGTTGCCGCGCCATGAGGTACACGCCGGGCCAGAGGACATCCTCAAGTGTCTCCACTCGCATGAGGAAGGGATTCCCTGGTGGAACGGTCCTGCAGTCCGGCGCTGCCGGACCAGGCTCTCTGTGGTCGTCACAGTTGGATGGGCCGGGCCGTCTCTTGCTACCCGGCGCGCGGTCCGAGGAACAGTCCACCACTTGCGTCGATGACCTGCCCGGTGATCCAGCGCGCCGCGTCGGAGGCGAGGAACGCGACTACGTCGGCGACGTCGTCGGGCCCGCCCAGCCGATCGAGCGCCGTCGTTCCGGCGATGAGTTCGGCCAGGCCAGGCGCTTCGAAGAACGATCCGTTGGTCGCCGTCAGAGTGGCGCCGGGAGCAACCGCGTTCACTGTGATCCCTCGGCCCCCGAGCTCGTTGGCCAAGGTCATGCTCATCGTCTCGACCGCGCCCTTCGTCATGGCGAAGGACGTCTGGGTGGGGTTGGCCATCCGGGTCGCCACGGATGAGATCGTGATGATGCGGCCACCGTCGCGGAGCGATGACAATGCTCGCTGGATGATGAAGTAGGGCGCTCGCACGTTCACCGCGAAGAGGTGGTCGAACTCCTTCCGGGTCGTGGCTCCGAGCGGGCCGGCGGGCGCAGCCGCCGCGTTGTTGACGAGGATGTCGAGTGGCCGCCCGGCCAGGCCGGCCTCGACTCCCGCGAAGAGCGTCTCGACGTCGTCGTCCACACCCAGTTCCGCCCGGACGGCGAGCGCGGTTCCACCAGCACGCTCGATCTCGTCGACCGTCGCCGTCGCACCGTCCTCGTCCGTGCCGAAATGCACGATGACCACTGCCCCCTTCGCCGCCAGCCGGACCGCGATCGCCCTGCCGATGCCGCGCGATGCTCCGGTCACCAGAGCTGTCCTGCCGGTCAGATCGCTCATCGCCACCACCCCGCCATGTGAGTGACTACCGATTTGATAGTCACTACCACTCCGGTAGGGTCTATCACATGCCCGACCAGCACTCAACGCTGCGAGCCCAACGGCGAGCCGAGACGCAGCGCACGATTCAGGCACGCGCGGTACGGCTGTTCACCGAGCGCGGATACGACGCCACGACCGTGACCGACGTCGCCGAAGCCGCAGGCGTGTCGCCCATGACCGTGTACCGGCACTTCCCCACAAAGGAAGACCTCGTGCTCGTCGACCAGCATGGCCGGCTCGTCGCTGAGCAGATCGCCGCGTCGTCCGCCACGCAGCCCCTGGTCCGCCGCATCGGCAGCGCGCTCATCGACGCGGCCGTGACGTTGACCAGGGGCGGCCACGGAGACGACCTGACAGCGAACGAGCAGTTCCTGCTCGCCCGCCTCCGGCTCATGATCTCGACGCCGGCCCTGCGGGCCAAACACCTGGACAACCACTACGCCCTTCAACAGGTAATCGTCGACGCCCTCGGGGCCGATACCACCGATCCCGACACGGCGTTCCACGCCGAAGCGGCGGTCGGCGCCTGCCTGGCCGCAATGCACACGGCACTGGTGCGCTGGGCCGAGGACGACGGACAGACCGAACTTCCCAACCTGATCGCCAAGGCGCTTACTGCCGCCTTCGGCGATGGCGCCGTCGACACCGGCCCGGACGCGTGAGAGAGACCTTCCGAGCACCCGTCAGAAGCGACCGACTCCGGCCAGGTCGGTCTCACAGTCGCGTCCCATGACGTCTCGGCGAGAGCGAGCTGGCCACAGAGAGCGTCCCTTTCAATACATTCCGGATCACAGGGCCCGGGTGGCGGTCAGGAAGCTGAAGAAGCTGCAGTACCGGCCCGAAGTGCTGACCGACTGCCTCCGTGCGACCGGCCGGGCCCTGATCCACCGCCGTCGGAACCCGAAACCGGATCCGCTCGCCGGAGATCGTTGCGGCAGCGCTTCCATGGCTGCTAGGGCAGATGCATCGCCGGGCTGTACCTCATCGAGTCGATCCTTCACGGAGGCGCGGTCACAACCAACCGGGGCGCCCAGCCACATCCGCCCTCGCTGTCCAGAGGGGGTGTCGCCTTGCCTCAGAAATCGAACACATGCTCTAGTGGCTGTATGCGGCACACCATCACCGATGACCTCGTACGGACCCAGCAGGAGTGGACCGCGACCTACCAGCAGCTCGCGAAGCAGCCCGGCCGCACCGTCCTGCGGCGCCGACTGCTGCACCTGTCGCGAGTACTGGCCGGCGAACGGCTCACCCCGACGCAAAAGGCGGAGCTGCGCCGACGCGCACAGGGTCAGACGTGACTCTGGAAGGCCCGTACTTCGTTGGTGCTCGCCGGGCGAGTGTCGGCTCCGGACGCACACACCTCCGCGGGATGTCACTGCGAGGCCGCCGCCACCACTTCAGGCGTGGCTGATCACGACCTTCCCGAAGTGGCCCCGCTTTTCGACGCAGGCGAACGCCTCCGGAGCCTCGTCGAACGCGAAGACGCGGTCGATGACCGGGGTCAGGCGGTATCGGGCGATGTCCCTGTTCATCTGCTCGAAGTCGCTGCGACTGCCGACACTGACGGACCTGAGAGTCGCCGAGCGCTGAAAGAAGCGTGTCAGTTCCATGCCGCCGCCCGACGCGAGGTCGCCGACCAGAGCGATCTGCCCTCCGTAGGCGACGGCCTCCACGGACTGGGCAACGCTTTCGGCGCCGCCGCCGATCTCGACGATGCGGTCGACGCCACCGTCCGACAGCGCGTGCACCCGGGCGCCCCACTCCCGTGTGCTGGTGTAGTCGACGACGTCGGACGCGCCGAGGGCGCTGAGGCGGCGGGCCTTGTCGGCGCTGGACGTCGTGGCCAGCACTCGTGCGCCGTACAAGCGGCCGAATTGCAGCGCGAAGAGTGACACGCTTCCCGACCCCTGGACCAGCAGCGTGTCCCCCGGACCCACACCGCGCACGGCCGACCACGCCGTGAGCGCGGCGCACGGCAGCGTGGCCGCCTCCTCAAAGGACAGCCGGTCCGGCACGGCCACCAGACTCTGCTCGTCAACGGCAACGTACTGAGCCAGCCATCCGTCGCGTTGCGTGCCACGCAGCTCGCCCCACCCCGGGAACCGGCCCTGCACCCAGTCCGGATGGAACGTACCCATGACACTGTCCCCGACCCGGAACCGCGTAGCCCCCTCCCCCACGGCCTCCACGACGCCCGCACCGTCGGAGAGCGGAATGCGCCCCGCCGGCACGGGGACGGCGTACTTGCCCGCGACGATGACGCGGTCACGGGCGTTCACGGAAGTGGCCATCACTCGTACGAGCACCTGGCCCGCCGACGGACGCGGCGTCGGGCGCTCGGTCGAGGCGACGAGGCCTCCACCCGCTTTTATGTGAAACGAGCGCATCTGTTACCTCTCCACCCTTTCGTTCGGTGATGCTCAACAGACTAGAAAGGCATGGCTGGACGCGTTGTATCTTGGGGTCCGCTGTTTGGTGCAGATCGTCCAGGACAGCGGAGAGTGGAGAGTGGAGGGCGGATGGACCCGATCGACGACCTGCTCGCCACGATGAAAGTCGAGGACGCCCGGTACGTGCGCGTGGATGCCCACGCCCCGTGGGGCATCTCGTTTCCTCCGCGACACCTCGCCCGGTTGGTGCTGGTCGCCAGCGGCTCGTGCCAACTGGAAGCAGACACACTGGACCAACCACAGTGGCTGGAGAAGAACGACTGCCTTCTGGTTCGCGCCGGCGTGGGGTTCACGCTCCAGGACGCTCCGGGCCGCGAGGTCACCGACTGCGACGGCCTCACCTTCCAGGAATCGGACCACTCGGCGAGAGCCGGTGGCGACGGTGAGCTGACCCGCATCGTGTCCACGCGGTTCGCCTTCGACGCGGTGGCGGCCGAGCCCCTCTTCGCGCTGCTGCCGCCACTGTTCAGGCTGAACCTGGACGACTCCTCCAGTCGGCTCCTGCGCACCACCTTCGACCTGATTGCCCGAGAGAACTCGGCGGACGGCCTCGGCAGTGGCTTCATCATGAGTCGTCTGTCCGACGTGCTCTTCGTCCAGGCACTGCGCACCTGTTGCACGGATGTCAGGAGCGGCACCGTCGGCTGGATCGCCGCGCTGCGCGAACCACGCCTGGCGTCCGCCCTACGACAGTTGCACGCGGACCTGTCCCACCCCTGGACGGTCGAGGAACTTGCCCACGCGGCAGGAATGTCCCGTTCGGCGTTCGCCGCCCTGTTCAAGGAGAAGACGGGAGACACTCCCCTGGGCCACCTCGCGGCGTGGCGCATGTACCGAGTGAAGCTCCTGCTCCGCGACACTCCCCTGAGCATTCAGGAAATCGCCGTCCGGGTCGGCTACGACACCGGAACCTCACTGAGCCGCGCCTTCGCCAAAAGAGAAGGCGTCTCCCCGGGGACCTGGCGAACGCAGAGGGAACCGAAGACCCTGCCCCGTGCAGACATGCCTGCCTGAGCCGGTCCACTGCCCCACTGCCGCACCACCCGGCCTGGAATCGGAGTCAGGACCCATCCACCCGCCCGCCGGCACCGGCATGGGGCCCGCGGATTCCGTCCAGGAGGTAAGTGGTGCGCCGGTCGTACTCGTCCCGGGCAGGTCGCTCCCCGTACTTGAGGGCGAGGGCGGTGTCGACGACAAGCGCGTAGAGGTCGCCCGCCGTACACTCCGGCCTCAGCGCACCGCAGGTCCGCGCGGCTGCGATGAGCTCGTCGTTGACCTCGCTTCCGACCCGGCAGATCTCCATGAGCTGCTGTGAGTGCGGATACGTCTGCAGCAAAACGTCGTTGACGGCGGGCTGGCGGTACTGGAGGTCGCGGATCGCGGTGAGGTAGTACGCGATCCGCTCGCCGACGTCGGCGATGGTCCGAGTGCGGTCGATGACGGCGAACAGCTCCGTCGCGACGACCTCTTCGATGACGGCCTCGATCAGGCCGACCCGCCCGCCGAACCGGTTGAAGATCGTGGCCTTGCTGACCCCTGCCGCTTTGGCGACCTCCTCCAGCGGCACCGTCAGGCCTCGCCCCTGGAAAGCGCCGATCGCGGCGGCGCGGATCTGCTCGGAGTTGCGCCTGGCGTCGGCGCGCAGCCGGGGTTCAGAGTTCGCCGCACCGGCCAAGGCCCTCACCATCTCTCGTCGCCACAACTTGACTCACCCGGTCAGTTTACCTACGGTCGCCGGCAGCGAAGAAATTGACCGCCTTGGTCAACTTACGGCGCGGAGCCCGTCACGACGGACACCGCACGGGCCCGCAGGAAGAGAGCACGCACATGATCGTTGTCACTGGCGCGACCGGTGGGCTGGGCGGCGCCACCGTCGAGCACCTCCTCAAGCGCCTGCCCGCCGACCAGATCGGCGTCAGCGTCCGCGATGCGGCCAAGGCGCAGCGCCTCGCCAACCGCGGTGTGCGCGTACGGCAGGGCTCCTACGAGGATCCGGCCGCGCTGCGCGACTCCTTCGCCGGTGCCGAGCAGGTGCTCGTGGTGTCCGGCAACGACCCGACCGCCGACATGGTCGGCCTGCACCGCAACGCCATCGAAGCCGCCGTCGCGGCCGGCGCCCGGCGGATCCTCTACACCAGCCAGCAGGGCGCCGTCCCCGGCAACCCGTACCCGGCATCGGATATCCACATCGCCACCGAGGCCGTCCTCGGCGACTGCGGCGTCGCCTGGACCGCACTGCGCAACGGCGCCTATGGCCCGCTCGACCAGGTCCTCGGCCCGTGGCAACGGACCGGCGAGATCGCCCGGCCGGCAGACGGCCCCGTCCCGTACACCGACCGCGACGACGTGGCCGAGGCTGCCGCGGTCATCCTCGCCGGTCACCGCTCCTTCGACGGCCCCGTCACTCTCACCGCGCCCACCGCCGTCACCTTCGACGATGTCGCCAAGATCGCCTCTGGCCTCACGGGCCGCACGATCAACCACATCGTCCTGGACGACGAGCAGTGGGTTGCCAACCAGATCACGACCGGTGTCCCGGAGCAGGCGGCCCGGTTCATGCTCACCTGGTACCAGGCCGGCCGCGCCGGCTACTTCGCCCAGCCGGGCCCTCTGTTGGCCGAACTCCTTGACCGCGAACCCCGCAGCATCGCCGACCGACTCGCAGCCGACATCACCGCCTGAAAGGGGGCATTCGATCGTTGCCCTTGGCTGGTGCCTGGTACGCCGTGGGCGGCCCGTAGAAGCCATCCAGTCCAGGCTGTTCTGCACGTGCCACCTCGACCAGACGCTTCGGGGCAGTGTGTGCGGCTTGCCGCGCTAACCGGCTACTGGGTCACGTCACCGTCGACGTACATCTGCCCCGCTGATCGCGTGACCGAGCTGCGGCGGATGACCGGCACGGTCAAGGCTGTTCCGGCCATCCGCTCTACGGGTCCAGACGCCGGCGCGGCGACCTCGCGGGCGTAGTCGGTGAGGTCTTTTGGTTGGCGACCCGGGGCCTCCTGGACGTGGATCTCTATCTCGCCGTCGACCGGCGCCCTCGATGCGTTGCCGTGCCCAGAGCACCGAGACCGTGGGCACCATCGCGGGGCGTTCATCGCGGCCGGAGGCTCAGGAACCAGCCACGTTTGTGGGCGCGGTCCAGCCGGTGACTCGGATCCACTCGGCCAGGTCCAGGGTGGCCGGCTCGATCGAACGCACCGCCGCGCGGTCCGCAGGATGTTCCGCCGGCTTCGCGAACTCGCGGAACATCTCCTTGTCGAGGTCGTTGGGAAGCACGCTCAACGGGAGGGCCTCGTACCGTGCCGGGAGCCCGGCGCGCGCGCCGAACGCCGCGGCGATCTGGGGGCCCGTCAGCTCGTCGCCGACGAGCTCGACGGCTCCGCCGGGCGCTTCCGCGATGTCGAGCAGGAGCGCGGCGGCGACCCGGCCGATGTCCCTGACCGAGATCATCTTCAGGGCGACGTCCTCCGGCAGCGGCAGCCTCAGCACGATTTCCCCGTACTCCAGGCTCGGTGCCATCACGCTCGCGAAGTTCTCCATGAAGGCGGTCGCGCGAACCATCGTCGCCCTGAGGCCGGACTTCCTCAGGTGCTCCTCGATCGAGTGCTTCGAGTCGTGGTGCGGCACACCCGACTCCCGGTCCGCCCCGAAGACCGAGTTGAAGACGACGTGCGGGACACCGGCCTCGACCGCCGCGTCGACGAGCGCGGTACCGATGCGGATCTCCGCCTCGACCTCTTCGAGGCTGTTCGCCTCCGGGGTCATGAAGTAGAACCCCTCGACCGTCGCCAGCGCGGCGGCCAGTGACGCCGGGTCGTCGGCCCGGACAGCCGCCAGCTCGACGCCGCGGGCGGCCAGTGCCTGAGCCCGGTCGGACTGCGGGTTGCGGACCAGAGCCCGCACCCGCGCCTTGTGGTCCAGCAGCGCGTCGACCACCGCCCCGCCCTGCTGCCCCGTCGCGCCGAAGACTGCGATCGTGCCGGTCATCTGTGTACGCATCGCTGCCACCCTTCATTGGTTCATGGCGTGAACGAAATTAGTTCACGCCATGAACTTCGTCAAGGTCGGGGGGAGCGGGAGCTTACGGTGTGACGGGTGGGTTCGAGGTGGACGAAGAGAGGTCCGAGGTGTCCACGATGGCGGTGGCCACGCGCTCGAAGTCACGCTGGTCGTCGGCGTCGAGGTTTTTCGCGATCTCGGGCAGGCGCTTGGCGACCTCGGCGTAAAGGGCCTCGGCGAGCACCTTCCCCGTGGGCGTCGCGCTGAGCATGACGACCCGTCGGTCCTGCGCCGAACTTGCCCGGCCGACCAACTCGCGCCGCGCGGTGCGATCGACCAGCTGGCTCAATGCGTTCTTGTTCATACCCAACGACGCGGCGAGGTCAGCCATCCGCCGCGGCTCGTTCCTGACTGCGCAGAGCAGCGTGGCCTGCGAGGGGGTCAGGTCGAAATCGGCGGCAATCTGCGCGTACTTGCGTTGAATCACAACCGAGAGCCAGAAGAGCTTGTCGCCATAGTCCACGCCGACCTCCCCGGTTCGATGACGAACGATCAGCCTACTCGTCGCGGCCGGCAGACCACGCCACTCACCAGGAGATGCACACCTCAGCGCTTGCTTGCCGCGCTGTGGCTGACGTGGTTGTCCCAATCGATGAGCACTGCGGCTGCCCGGTTCATCGTCGCCCGGCTGACGCCCGACTCCCGCCAGCCCCCCTCCCCCGGCGGAACCGTCGTCGCCACGGTTCTGTCTGCTGGTGGTGTGCCTCGGCTGACCCGGGCGTCCCTGCCGTGGGCGGGTGGCGACACCGGCCCCGCCCAGCTATGTGGCATCCGTTTCACGAGCAGCGGTCGCGGCGTAGTCGGTCGGGGTCAGGCCGTAGTACTTGCGGAAGGCGCGGGCGAAGTGGCCGCTGTCGGCGAACTGCCAGCGGGCGGCTATCTCCGTGACGGTCATGCGCCGGTGCGATGCGACGAGCGCGCGGCATGCCTCCTCGAGGCGACGGCGCCGGATGTAGCTGCTCAGCGGTCGGCCTTCCCTGGCGAAGGCCCGTTGGAGGGTACGCGGGGAGACATTCAACTCCCGGGCGAGAGCCGAGGGGGACAGAGCGGGGTCGGTGAGCCGGCGGTCGGCCAGGTCCCGCGCGGCTTGGGCCAGGGCCGGCGACAACAGGGGCTCCACGTCGTCCAGGCCGCCCCCGGCGGCGGCCCGGGCCAACTCGGCCAGGGTGCTGCGGGCGGCATCGACCCCGGCCGGCCCGAGACGGTCCAGCATCCGGCCCACCATGGCGGCGTGCGCCGTAAGCAACCGCACCTCGGCGGTGTCGGCCGGACCGGAGGCCGGACCGGAGGCCTGCCCGCCCCGTCCGGTCCGCACCTCTGCGGCGGGCAGGACGAGTACCTGCACTGCGGTGTGTGGCGCCGCGGAGAAGTGGGACAGCCTTCCCGTCTGTACCAGCAGGCGGCCGGCCGGTGCCGTGTGCTCGGCTCCTCCCGGTTCCTCGAACCTCCAGGTCCCCCGGTGGACGATCCACAGGCGTACGTGATCGTCGGCCCCGACCCGTCGGCCCGCCGTCCGCAGGGCGGCCGCGGTCTCGAAGCGGTTGAACATCATGTCCCGCACCCTGAACCCGCAAGACCGCGCCGAGAAGCCGGAGACGGTCGTCCGGCGGAAGGGCGCCAGCGCGAAGGGCTGGCCCATCCGGCTCCGCCACTCGTGTGCGAAGTCGCTGAAGGCGTTCGCGCCGCTCACGTCTGCCGAGAAAGTGCCGCTCATCGTTGTCGCGAATCTCCTGTTCGGACTGACGCGCCGGTCCAAGGCGCCGAGACCACACGCTTCCTACCGTTGTTCCGGCATGCATCGAAGAGCCGACATCCGCAGCCCGGAATGTCGAACAAGGTTAACGAGGTGGCGAATTGAGCACGCTCGCGATCGTGGGCGCAGGCCCTCAACTGGGGCACGCGATCGGCCGGCGGTTCGCCGCCGAGGGGGTCGACGTAGCGCTGATCGCCCGCAGCCGTACGACGCTGCAGGCGGTGGCCGACGACCTGTCCGACACGGGCGTACGGGCCGAGGTGTTCCCCGCCGACGTGACAGACCGTCCCGCTCTGCACGCGGCGCTCACCGCCGCCGAGGAGCGGCTGGGACCGATCGACATACTCGAGTACTCGCCCGCGCCGTCCCTGGCCGACCTGCGCCGGGCGCCGCTGGTCGAGGCCACGAAGGTCACCGTCGACTCGGTTCTGGCCCAGCTGGACCTCTATCTGCTCGGGGGCGTGGCGGCGGTGCAACACGTCCTGCCCGGCATGTTGGAGCGCGGCACGGGGACGATCCTGGTCAGCAGCGGGGCGGGGTCGGGGCCGGTGATCGCCCCGCATGTGGCGAACGTCCAGATCGCCACCGGCGGGATGCGCAACTGGATCCTCAACCTGCACGCGGCGCTCTCCGGCACCGGCGTCTACGCCGCGCACGTGGCGATCGCCGCCTTCATCGGCCAAGGGGGCCACGACTCCCAGCCGCAGACGATCGCCGACGCCTACTGGCGGCTGCACACCGGGCGCACCGAAGCCGAGTTGGTCATCCAGGATCTGCCGGATGACTACCTGGAACAGGGTTTGGCGGACAAGTTCGTCGAGCCCTGAGCCGTCGGCAGCTGCACGGCCGAGCGAGGCGGAGGGCGGTGTGTCGTCCCGGCCGTCCACGACGCCGGCGCCGTGGTCTGCCTGCCTGATGACGGGCGCCGGGCCGCGGGAAGCGCCGTCCGCCCGTAACGACGGGCAGTACAGACCGAGGAGAGCACGATGGTGACCAACCCCGCGCTGCGCGACGTCCACGTCCCGCACCTCTATCCCGAACGGCAGATCGATCTCGGCGAGATCACCATGAACTATGCCGAGGCCGGTGCCCCGGACAGGCCCGCCGTGCTGCTGATCCCCGAGCAGACGGGATCCTGGTGGTCGTACGAGGAGGCGATGGGCCTCCTCGCGGAGCACTTCCACGTCTACGCCGTCGACCTGCGGGGCCAGGGGCGCACCAGTTGGACCCCGAAGCGCTACAGCCTCGACAACTTCGGCAACGACCTGGTCCGGTTCATCGCTCTGGTGGTGAAGCGGCCCGTCGTCGTCGCGGGCAATTCCTCCGGCGGCGTCCTCGCGGCGTGGCTGTCGGCGTACTCCATGCCCGGTCAGCTCCGGGGCGTCCTGTGCGAGGACCCGCCGCTCTTCGCGTCCGAACTCGTCCCGGCGCACGGTCACTCGATCCGGCAGGCGGTGGGGCCGGTGTTCGAGCTCTTCCGCACGTATCTCGGCGACCAGTGGAGCGTGGGCGACTGGGAGGGGTTCTGCCGCGCGGCCGGCGTCTCGTCGTCGCCGATGGCGCGGTCCTTCGTGGCGGACGTGATCCCGCAGCACCTCAAGGAGTACGACCCGGAATGGGCCCGGGCCTTCTACGAGGGGACCGTCGGGCTGAACTGCCCGCACGAGCGCATGCTGCGCCAGGTCAAAACGCCGGTGCTCCTCACGCACCACGTGCACGGCACCGAGCCGGACACTGGGAACCTGCTCGGGGCGCTCTCCGACGAGCAGGCCGCGCAGGCGATGCGTTTGATGAAGTCGGCGGGGGTGAAGGTCGACTACGAGTCGGTGCCGGACACGTCGCACACGATGCACCAGTCCGACCCGGCGCGGTACTCCGAGATCTTCACCCGGTGGGCGGCCACGCTGGCCCGGTGACCGGGTGTCGCGCGGGCAGGCGCGGTCGGACCTCAGGCCCGCATCCAAGAGGAGGCGGGTTTCGTCATCAGCGCGCAAGTGAACTCCGCCGTTTCCAGGAGCCGTCATGTCAGCCGGACTGCGGTGACGTGGTGCGCCAGGGCGACCTTCGCCGGTGCTGAGTCTGTGCTTCGGCCTGCCGGACAAGCGCACATTGCCGGAGGGCGCGTCGCCTCGTACGCCGCCGAACTCTCCCGCGTTCCCGGCGTGTTCCAGGTCGACGCCCCCCCACCGGCAGCTACCGCGGCGGCGCTCAAAGGCTCTTCAGTGCAGCGGCGCTGGGACTGCCGGCTTCTGCCGTGTACATCACCGAACCAACGAGGCTCCTGCGCCGACGGGTTGGGACTTCGCACACCCCTCCAACGGCACAGGAGCTTCGTGGGCTGCGGGTCCCGCCGCGGTGAGGCGAACGGCTTGTCACACACCCTGACGCGGCGGCGCTTCTGCCACCGGCGGCGGAGGTGTCTGACAGGCCCGGTAGCTCATTGGATCAGGTCGGTGTGCGGATGCTCGGGGGAAGTCGGGCAAACGTAGATCTGCATGTTGTCGGTGCTGCCGACTTCGACCTTCGTCGGCTGCGAGGGGCTCTGGCCACAGCAACGCCCGACGGTGTTGGCGGCGTAGGCCGCGGCCTGTTCTTCGCAAGGCGCCCAGCTGTGTCCCTCACCGCCGTCCCACTCGAATGAGGCGATCGTCAGCAGCGGGACCATCCGCACATCACAGACAGTGCAGTACCGGGGGTTGGGATCGGTGCGGCCCCACGGAGGCCAACCTCCGACCTTCCATCCAGGTGCGTCTGCCAGATGGAGGTCATAGAAGTCCCGCGGGCAGTCCGCGTAGGAGCTGTCCACGTCGGTGCCAGCTGCCTGCCATCTGTTCCAGTCCTCCACCATCCGCAGCATCTGCGGGCTCAGATCGAGGCTGTTGGGGTACTCGGTGATCGCTTCAGGTGCGAGCACGCACGGCTCCGGCAGATAGCCGTCCGCGTTCACCTCGTACGGTTCGGGCGGTGTGGCGAGGACGTCGACGACCGCGGCGGCGGACCGCCAGAACAGTGCGGTTGACGGCTTGTGATGCGGATCGTGGTCGTAGGGGCACCACAGAACCTGGAGCAGATCGGCCTGTCCGGGCGGCCGCAACAGCGGTATGTCGCGCAGATACAGCTGGGTCACGGGCAGCATGGGGACCGGGCAGTCTGCGGGCGGAGGGCCGACAGCGAACCGCTCCGCGAGCATCGCGGCGTTCTGCTCCTTGGCCGCCGCCTCCTCGGGCGTTGTTCCACGGCCACTGTGATCACGGTGCCACCGGGCCTGCATGCGTCTCTTGAGCCGCACGTCGGCCGGCGACTGGCGGAACCCACTGTCCACGTGCAGGTGCGAGGCTTCACAGTGCGGCCACGGCTCCTCAGCCGGCCACAGCAACGGCCCCCCGACCGAGCTCTCCCCGACCGAAGGCGACCCGGGAAGAGGGTGCAGCCGAATCGCAGGCCGCGCCAACGGCGCCAACTCGGGAAAGACCGCGGTCACGTCCACCGGCCGCGGCGGAGTAGTACGTACGAAAACCATGCCGGCGATCCTGTCACCAGCCACTGACAACTCCTGGCCACAGCAACAGCAAGCCCGCCTGCATGACAACCAGCGTGCTTCGGCCCAGCCATCACTCGATAAGTGGCCACTCTGAAAGGGCTCACTGCATGTTTCGGAGTTCGGGCAGGGCGAGGGCGGAATGGGCCGGTCGTGCCTCCGCGGCCGGCATCGCGGCGAGCGTGCACAGCCTGGCGTTGCGCTGTTCCAGAGCTCGCGCCGTGGTCGGGAAGAGCGTGGCACCACCCTTGCGGACCAGTGCCTGGTTCAAGGTCACGAACTCGCGGGTGTCACGTTCGTATGCGGCGAAGGCCTCGGCATGGTCTCCGAAGCGGGCGGTCAGGGAGTGGGCGAGCATATAGGCGCCGACGAGCGCGAGGCTGGTGCCCTGGCCGGTGAGGAACGAGGGCGCGTACGCGGCGTCGCCGACCAGGGCGACCCTGCCGCGGTACCAGTGCGGCATGCGGATCTGGCTGACCGCGTCGAAGAACAGGTCGTCGGCGTCCCGCAGGGCGGCGAGCAGCCCCGGGACCTCCCATCCGGCGTCGGCGAACACCTCGGCGAGCAGCTCCCGTTGGGCCTCTGGTTCCGCGAACGTGTCGAACGACGGTTGCGGATGGGCGAAGTTCAAGAACGCGTGCACTTCTTCGGTCGCGCCTACCGCGTAGAGGGCAGCGGCCCTGCCCGGGGTGTTCCACATGACGGTTTCGTGCGAGAGCCCGAAGGTGTTGGGCAGGGTGAAGATGCCGAAGCAGTAACCGAGGTAGTGGTGGAACGGCGCTTCTGCA
Source organism: Streptomyces sp. UC4497 (assembly GCF_054871485.1). Lineage (NCBI taxonomy): Bacteria > Bacillati > Actinomycetota > Actinomycetes > Kitasatosporales > Streptomycetaceae > Streptomyces > Streptomyces sp. UC4497. The sequence goes on from NZ_JBTYHB010000033.1 coordinate 20,937, forward strand.
CCGAACACCAGTCGGCGGGTGTGGGAGTGCGCTCCGTCCGCACCGATCACCATGTCAAACGTGCGGCTGTCGCCGCTGCGGAAGGTGACGTCGACCCCGTGGCCGGTCTCGTCAAGGGTGTTGATGGAGTCGTTGAACAAGAACACCACATCGTCGCGCACGGCTGTGTACAAGGCGTCGGTGAGGTCTCCGCGCCGCACTTCGAGGTCATGTCCCGCGGCGCCGCCGGAGACGGTGTGCGGGTGGAGCGAGGCCACCTCACCACCCTCCGCGTCGAGGAACGTCATCCGGTGCAGGTCGATGTGCGCCTCCCGCAGCCGCGGCAGGATACCCATCCTCTCGACGACGTCGAGTGCGGTGCCGCGTACATCGATGGGGTAGCCGCCGCGCCGCGGCGCGGCCGCCTTCTCGACGACGGTGACCGCGAATCCGGCACGGTTGAGCCAGAACGCGAGGGCGGGCCCCGCGATACTGGCACCAGAGATCAGGACCGAGTGCCTTGACGCGGCGCGGGTATTCATGGGCTCTGTACGTGTCATGTCGTGACTCCCTTTCGCATCGTGCGGGTGACGAACAGGGCCGACGCGGTGACGACGCCGGCAATCACGAAGCCGGTGACGAAGGCCGATTCGGCCGGGACATCCGATCCGGCAGGCGTGGCGGCGGTCAGGAGCGCACCTCCGAGTTGCGCTCCTACGGCGTAGCCGACAACGCGCGTCACCAGGACCAGGCTGCTGGCGATGCCGGTGTCGGCCGGGTCGACGGAGGTGGCGGTGCTGGTCATCATCGCCGTCACGCACAAGCCGTTGGCCAGCGCGATCAGTGCCTTGGCGACGACGAGGTGCCAGGGCTCGGTGTGCATGGCCGCCACGGCGGTCAGGGAAGCGGCCATCATCACGACTCCTGCGGCGACCACGCGGCGCGAGCCGAGCCGGCGCGTTGCGAGCCCGCCGAGCGGCCCTGCCAGTGACGCGGCCACGGCGCCGGGAAGCAGGAAGAAGCCAATCTCGGTGGCACTGGCCCCGAAGCCGTACGCGTCGGTGGACACCGCGAACAGCTGCGGGACGAGATAGACCGCCATCGACGTCCCGACGCAGATCACGAACGTCAGCACGCAGGCCTTCCATATCGCAGGCCGTGCCAGCATGCGCAGATCGATCATGGGGGAGGCCGCGCGTCGTTCCACCGCTGTCCATCCGGTCACGAACGCGGCCAGCACCACGACGAGGGCGCCGAGCACCAGCGGCTGCGAAACCATGTCCGGTGCCAGCGCGAGCACGAGCATGAGCGTGGTCAGCGCGCCGCACAGGAGGCCCAGGCCGGCCCAGTCCATGCGGACATGCTCGGACCGGGCCGGCGGATCGTGCGGCAGCAGCCTGCGCACCAGGAGGGTGGCCCCGATGACGGCGCAGGTCGGCAGCGCGAACATCCAGTGCCGGGACAGCGTCTCCGCCACGGGCCCTGCCGCCAGCGTCCCCGCCATGCCGCCCCCGACGAACAAGCCGCTGACCACCCCGATGGCCACCTTTGCGTCCCCTTCGGGCAGATGCTTGCGCACCACGATGAAGGACAGCGGCAGGGCGCCCACCATCGCCCCCTGCAGCACCTGTCCGAGTAGCAGCACCGGCAGGTTCGGCGCCAGCGCGGACACCAGGCCACCAGTCGACACCACCGCCATCAACCGCGTCAGCACGCGCTTGCCACCAAGACGGTCGCCGAACTTCCCGGCCACCGGCGTGACGAGCGCGCCGGTGATGAGGAGCACGATGCTCAGCAGCGCGCCCTGGGCCGCAGTCATGTCGAGTTCGCGTTGCAGCAGTGGGAGCGTCGGGGTCACCACCGACTCCAGCGCGCCGGTGGCCAGTGCCAGCAGGCCCACCGCGCCGACAGCGGCCTTCCCGATCCGGACCGGCGGGTCGAGGGTTGTGGTCATGGGGCGTCCTCTCCATACATGACGGGGCGTCGCAGGCGGCTTCGTCGTGTGGCGCTGCCGCCCAGGGCAGGTGTGCTCGCCGGGGGCCGGCGCGGGACGGGCAAGGGTGGCGGTGGCGGCCCCTCCCCGGGGAGGCCGTACGGCCAGTGCCGCCGCCATCGCTGTAGGGCGCTACGGCCAGCGGCGCAGTGCTCTCAGCGCCGGCAGTGTGATCGCGAGGTGTGTCAGCCCGCCCGCGGCCGCGGCGATCGCGCTGCCGAGGAGCACGCCGGGGGCCAAGACCAGCAGGCCCTCCCAGCGGAGCATCCGCATGACCTGGCGGCGGGTGGAATCGACCAGGCGCAGGGTGCCCAGTTCGCGGCGGCGGTCGAGGACGGTCATCACGAGGGTGTTGGCGGCGGCTATGGCGGCGAAGCCGCCGAGGACCGCGGCCATGATGTTGTTCGTCCAGGCGCTCGTCTTGGCGTCGAGGCTCTGCTCGGCGGCGTAGCCGGAGGCGTCGGTCACCTCGCCCAGGGCGCCGAGCGACGACGGCGAGCCGCCGTGTACGAGGAGGATGCTGTCGAAGCCGGAGGTGGTGCCTGCGGCACCAGGCCCACCGCTGGCCCGCTGCCGGTTATCCGCCGTCTGGTTCTTGTCCCTGCGCAACCTCATGGTGCGACCTCTCGCGATCTTCTCGTGCCGACGGATGAAGAGTGCGGGGACGACTGCAGGCCACGCGTCATACCGGGGAGCCAATGTGGAGGTGATACCGCAGTAGGGGGTGTACGGGCGGGCGGGGCGGGCGGATCTACTCGCCCGGGGTGACCAGCCCGGATTCGTAGGAGAAGACGACCGCTTGTGCGCGGTCGCGCAGGTCCAGCTTGGTCAGGAGGCGACTCACATGTGTCTTCACCGTCTGCTCGGTGGCCAGGGCTATACGGGACATGTGGGACTGCTCCTGGAGAGTGCGTATTTGAGGGACGAGGGCATCCGCCGCCATGTGCGGCGACAGGCCGGGCATGGTGGGCGTCATACGGTGAGGTCTTCTGCGCGGTCTCCTGCAACGACGTCACGGCGCGCCGCTGTCGAGTCCGTTCCCGCGTCGCCTGTGCTGCCGGCGGCGGTGCTGACGGCGCGGAAGCCGATGGCGGCGGCAGCCAGGACAGCGGGTACCAACAGGAACGGTCCGCAGAAGACGAGCACCGTACCGACTACGCCGCAGCTCGCCGCGGCGCTGATCCGCAGCAGGGTGCGGCCTCGCAACAGGACGGTCGCCGAGGCAAGTCCGGCGAGGGTGACCGCCGCCAGACAGGCAGAGGTGGCGCGCAGCAGGCCGTCCAGGCCGATGAGTCCGAGAGCCGCCGCCATCGTGATCGACACGGAGGCGAGCGTGACGACCGTGAGGCTGCGCCGAGGGACGCCGTCTCCAGGGGATTGCGTGGTGATGCCGCGCGGCATGGCGCCTTGCCGCCCCAGGGCCTCACCGAGCCGGGAGGCTCCCGCGAGGTAGGCGTTAACCGCGCCGAAGGTGAGCAAGAGAGCCGCGGTCGCCGCCACGGCGCGGGCGGGTGCGCCGAAGTCTTGTTCCAGCAGGAGCGTGAGCGGTGTGGTGGTGGTTGCGGCCCGCGGCCCGAGCACGCCGATGGTGACGTACGCGAGACCCAGGTAGAGGACGCTGACGATCCCCCAGGCCAGCAGGGTCGCCCGGGGAAGGTCACGGCGCGGGGTGGAGAACTCCGCCGCGAGATGGCTGACAGCCTCCCAGCCCGCGAAGGCGAAGAACAGGATGCCGGCCGCGATCCCGACGGAGTTCCAGCCGTGGGGCAGGAAGGGGGCGAAGTGGGTCGGCTGGACATGAGTGCCGGAGACAGTGATCGTGACTGCCAGCAGGGCGGCCAGAAGTCCGACCATGAGCAGTTGCATCCGGCCCGACAGGCGCAGCCCGACAAGGTTGCTGCCATACGCCGCGGCCAGCACGAGCAGAGCGACCACCGAGGCCGCTGTCTGCCCCCACCCCGCGGCGGCGGCCGCGTACTGCCCGCCGATGAGCGCCGCGGCCGGGACTCCCAGAGGGACAGCCCAGTAGAACCACCAGCCCACCGGCGCGGCCAGGAACGGCCCGAAGGCCCGGCCGGTGAAGGCCGCCACCCCGCCCCCGTCGGGATGCCGGGCGCTCAACGCCGCGAACACCCAGGCGATCGGCAGGCTCACTACGACAAGGCCGAGCCACGCCACGATCGACCCCGGCCCGGCGGCCGCCGCGGCCGCCGATGTCAACGTCAGGGCCCCGGGCCCCAACACCGCACCGATACACAGGGCCGTACCCGTACCGACCCCCAGGCCGGACTGCCTCTCCATCACACGTCTCCACTCGCTGGTTCGGCTGACGACGGCGAATGTAGAGCGATTGACAAGAGCTCAGAGGCTGAGCCGAAGGCAATTCGGCACAGGGGCGACAATGGCAGTCATGGACGAACTTGATTCGCAGATCCTGGAACATCTGCAACGCGATGCACGGATCACCAACAGGGAACTGGCCCGCACATTGGGGATCGCCGCATCGACATGCCTGGAACGCACGCGCGCACTGCGCCGGCGCGGAGTGATCACAGGCTTCCACGCGGCAGTTGACCTGCGCGCACTCAACCGGCCCGTCCAGGCACTGGTGTCGATCCAAGTGCGCCCGCTCAGCAGAGACGTCATCGAGGGCTTCAAGGCGTACGTCAGCGACCTCTCAGAGGTTCTGTCCGTGTTCGTCGTCGCGGGCAGCGACGACTTCCTCGTCCACGTGGCCGTACCGGACGTCGACCATCTGCACGCCTTCCTGATGGACCGCTTCAGCCCGCGCCGAGAGGTCGTCAACTTCCGCAGCAACGTGATCTACCAGCACGTCAGCAGCACTCAGGTCGTCAGTCCTCTGCATGACCCCACGAAGTAGCCGGCCCGCACGTGGACCGTGTCTCATGAGACATGGCAAAGTCTGATGAAGGACGGCGACCGTGGGGCAGCCCCACACCGCGTACGAGGCGGGGCACTTCGACGCCGGCGCACCGTCTCCGCCGAGCGGGGCCAGACCGTCTGACGCGGCCGATCGGTCCTGAATCAGCGGAGGGGAACGCATGACGGACAGTGCACTTGAGCGGCTTTTGGGACGCGCCCGCGGGCCGATGGGGCCGGCGGTCGAGCTGGACTTCGGTGTCGATCACGGTCCGCTCGTGGAGCTTGGCGGGATCATCACCAGGATGAACGGGTTCTTCCTGTTCAACGGTGGTGTCCAGGTTTTCCGCGTAGGCGAGGAAGGGCTCGGACCGGACATGCTCTCGTGGAACACCGGCGAGGTCTGGAAGGATGCTTACGGCGGCCTGGCCGATGACCTGTTCTGCTTCGGCCAGGACCTTTTCGGAGCACAGTTCGCCATTGTCGGTGACGAGCAGGTTGTTCGGTTCGATCCGGAAACTGCCGATGTGGAGCCCATCGGCACCAGCCTTGAGGACTGGGCGACGTGGCTGCAGTCGGACCCCGACGTCAATGGGGTCAACTCGTTCTCGTACGCCTTCCAGAAGGAGAACGGCGCCCTGAAGCCCGAGGAACGTTTGATCCCGCTTCAATTCTTTGTCGGGGGCGGCTCCTACGACTTCGACAATTTGTCCGTCAAGGACGGGGCTGTCGCCATGCGGATTCGTGGCCCCATCGCGCAGAAGATTCATGACGCACCGGATGGCGCCACGATCCACCTCAGTACAGCCGTACCGCCCACCCCGAACCCTCTCGGCTAACTCGGGGTTGCATTACGGCGATCGCGGGGCGCGAGGAAGGTACTGTCTCTCACTCCTCTATGCCGGGCATTACCCAGGGGTTGCCACGGTCAAGGCTTTCCGCCGGCCGCGTCACGCAGACCCGTTGCCACGGCCACGGCTGTTGGCCCAACTGCGCTGCGCGGCCACGAGGAGTACACCGAGCCCCAGGAAGCAAGCCGCGGCGACGGCGAGCGCGCCGAGTGGCCGGTCGTTGCCGGTGTCCGGGAGGGAGGGGTGCGGGCCGGGGGCGGACGGCGGTGTGGATGTGGGCGTCGGCGTTGTCGGGGTAGCCGTTGGTGACGGGCTCGGGCTGGGGGCCGCGGTCACGAGGACGGTTTCCGCCCGTACGCCGAGGCCGTGGCCCACCGGTACTTCGCCGCCGGTCAGGGCGTCATGGGTGACTTCGGCGTCGAAGCTGTAGCAGCCCGGCTCTTGGAGGGTCACGGGGTCGGTGGCGTAGGTGGCGTTCGCGCGGACGACGAGCGGCGGGAGGCGGTCGGCGACAGGCAGACCGGGGGCCGACCAGTCGACGCCTTCGCACGTGCCGTCGGCGGCGGGGGCGAGCGGTCCGTAGAGGGTGACGGCGGCGGTGAGGCTGCGGCCCTCGGGCAGCCCGGTCACGGTGACCCGATCGCGCACGCTGTCGCCCGCCTCGGCGGTATTGGCCGAGGCCCGCGTCGTCACGGAAAGCACCGGCGGTACGGGGCGCCGCTCGGCCAGGAACGTCTCCAGGGGATCCCCGGGAGCGTGTGACACATCGTCGCCGACGGCCGGGTCCAGGGTGGCGCCGAACGAGTAGCAGCCGGGCTCGTCGATCTGCCGTTCCGGTGTCGTGGTGCGGCCCGAACCGGTCAACGCGACGGAGTCATAGCGGTGTTCGACGGGTGGGGTGCCGGTCCAGTCGACGGCTTTGCAGGAGTCGTCGACCGGGGGCAGCGGCCCGTACAGGGTGATGTCGAGGGTGGCGTCGCCGGTGAGTCCGGAGACGGCGAAGGTGTCGGTGACGGACTGTCCGGTGGTGAGGGTGGTGGCGGAGACCTCGCTGGCCAGGCGGGGTGGGTCGCCGGCCGCGATGTCGACGGTGCGGGCCGATTTGCCTTGGAGGGGCAGTGCGCCGGCGAGTGCCATCGACTGCACCTTGTAGGTGGGATCGCCTTCCATGAGGGTGCCGATGCCGGCGGTGACGGGGCCGGTCGCGGCGATCCGTGCGGCGCCCGGTGTGGTGGAGCGCAGCCAGAGCTGGCCGCCGGGGGCGAGGGTGTCGCCGGAGGTGAAGGGCTGGGTGCCGGCGGCATCGGTGAAGGCGTCGGCGTTCTCGACGGTGACCGTGACCGGACCGGTGGCATTGGCTCCGATGGTGTACGGGCCGATGAGGGTGTTGGTGTCACCGCCGTCGGGGCCTTCGATGGTGGGAGTGGGGTCGGCCGGAGCGTCCGCGGGCCCGGCGGCAAGCACATCGGTGACGATCTTCTGCACCACCGCGTACATCTCGGGCGCCTGATAGTCCGGTGGCATCACGATGCCGTCGGTGAAGTAGTGGATGGCCATGGCGACCGCCCCGGAACGCTGCCGGTTGGCGACGGTGGCGTTGGTGGACGGAACGGCGGGCTCGTTCGTCGCGGGCCAGTAGTTCTCCAGGATCCGCTGCACATAGCCCGCATTGCGGATGCCCCCGGCGGGTTCGGGGTCGTAACCGGTGCCGGAGCGCTGCCCCTTGGCCCACTGCACGCAGTACCCGGATCCGATCACGGTGCCGTTCGCGTCGCGGAAGTTGTAGCGGCAGGCGTTCGTGCCGCTGGTGCGGGTGAAGCCGAGGCTCTCGGGGTCGTAGCCGAAGTCCGGGTAGGCGTGGTCGGCCGGGTCGTAGTCGTCGGGAGCGGCGTACGGCTTGGGCTGGGTGTCACGTGCACCGACTTTTCGAGGCAGCCGTTCGTGCCGTACTGCACGGCCGCGAACGGCTCCGACGACGGCACCTCGTCGGCCGCGGCGCGCGGCAGTGCCACCACCGCCCAGGCGAGCAGGATCGCCAGGACGAGCCCTGCGGACAAGACAGTGGTGCCAGTGGCTCGGGAAAGGCGTCGCGGCATCCGCGCCATGGAGCAGCCCCCAGGAGACAGCCAGAAGGAAAGAAATATGACTATCTGCTATTTATCGGACAGGCGGGACATGGTCCGGTCGACACGCTCCATCCGTCCCCTGTCCGCACCCGTACAGCCGCGACGGGGCCACCAACCGCACCATAGAAGAGCCGCGTGGGTGGCGGGCTGACCGCCCCCACGACCACGGAGTCGCTGTCACATCCGGGTCGGTGTGTGGTCCGGAGCAGTGCCTCGATCAGCGTCAGCCCTTCGAGGGGCAGGGGGAGGTCGGGGGCCGGTGCCGGGGCGGCGCCTGCGGTTGAGGACGCCTCGGGTGGCCTTGAGGGAGTAAGGGCGGTCGACGGACAACGCGGTGAGCGTTTCCTTGCCGCCGGAGCTGAAGGTCCGGCGCCGGGCGGGCCTTCGCGGCCCCCTTCCTACTGCTGGGCTGTGACTACAGCAGACTCCGACACCGCACCGGTGACACACGGCTACCGCAGTCGTCGTCCGGTCTGCTTGTACGCCGTCATAGCAGTTCACCCCTCCCCGTGCTTCCTCCTCCACCCCATCGGTCCGCCCGACATCAGCAGATGCGCGGCAGCTGCTCCCCCAGCGGCATCTCGACCGTTCGACGGGAACCGACCATGGTGCGTACGGCCACTCTGCCCGGCGCTTCCGTCCCCACCTCCCCGATCCGGGCGGCCTGCGCTCCCTCCGGCAGCCCCCGCAGCGCACGTAGGGCCGCGCCGACCGAGCCAGATGCTACGAACGCCACGAAGCAGCCTTCGTTGGCGACGACGAGAGGGTCGAGACCCAGGAGGTCGCAGGCGGCCCCGACTTCAGTGGGGATCGGAAGAAGGCTCTCTTCGATCTCCACGCCTACGTGCGCGTCGCGGGCGATCTCGTTCAAGGCCGCGGCGACGCCGCCGCGTGTCGGATCACGCAGGGTATGGATGTCCGGTCCGTAGGGAGCGAGCGCCGTGACCAGTCGGTGCAGCGGACGCGAGTCGGAGGTGATGGCGGTTTCGAAGCCGAAGCCCTCCCGTGTGGAGAGCACCGCGGTGCCGTGCAGCCCCATCGGACCGGAGATCAGGATCTGGTCGCCGGGCCGTGCCGCGGCTGCGGACGGGGTCAGGCCGGGAACGCGACGGCCGATGCCCGTGGTGGTGAGGAAGAGACGGTCCGCCGCGCCCCTCCCCACGACCTTCGTGTCGCCGGTGACCACCGGAACGCCGACGTCGTGCGCCGCCTTTCCCGCCGACTGCAGCACGGCCCGCAGCTCGGCCAACGGGAGGCCTTCCTCGGCGATCACCGTGAGGGCGAGGGCGATCGGCAGGGCTCCGCGCATGCCCAGGTCGTTGACGGTGCCGTGGACGGCGAGCGAGCCGATGTCGCCCCCGGGGAACACCAACGGCTGCACGACGAACGAGTCGGTGCTCATGACCAGGTCGCTCTCACCGGGCAGCAGCGCCGCGTCCTCCAACACGGCGCCGGATGGACCCCCGAGCGCGGGGATCACCAGTTCGTCGAGGAGTTCGGCGGTCAAGCGCCCTCCGGCGCCGTGCCCGAGGAGCAGGGCGTCGTGGTCGGTGTGCGGGTTCGGACAGCCAAAGGTCATTCCGCACTCCTTGCGCGCACCGAATCGAGTAGGGCCCGGTGTCCCGAAGACGCACGCGGGGGCCGCCCGGCCGAGTGGTACGCGGCGCACGTGCCCTCCGTCGACACCATGGGCGCGCCGAGCGGGGTGCGTGGTGTGCAGCGCGTGCCGTAGGCGGCGCAGTCCGGTGGCTCGGCAGCACCGGTGAGGATCGCCCCGGCGATGCAGTCCGGGTCCTCGGATGCCTGCAGACCGGTGACATCGAAGCGGTGGACGGCATCGAACTCGGCGTAGGCGTCGGCCAGTTCGAGCCCGCTGGCCGGGAGCGTCCCGATGCCTCGCCAGGCCCTGTCGGTGACCCGGAAGACCCGTTTCATCGCGTCCTGCGCCTCGGTGTTGCCGTCGCGGCGGACGGCGCGGGCGTACTGGTTCTCGACGACGTGCCGCCCGTCCTCCAGCTGCCGCACGGCCATGAGGACGCCCTCCAGGAGGTCGAGCGGCTCGAATCCGGTGACCACGATGGGGACGCGATAGCGGTCGGCGATCGGCTCGTACGCGCGCCAGCCCATGACCGCGCAGACGTGTCCGGCCGCGAGGAAGGCCTGTACCTCACAGTCGGGATCGTCGAGCAGCGCGGTCATGGCGGGCGGCACCAGAACGTGGCTGACGATCACCGAGAAGTTGGTCAGGCCCAGGCGGGCCGCCTGGAGGACCGCCATGGCATTGGCGGGCGCCGTGGTCTCGAAGCCGACGGCGAGGAACACCACTTCCCTGTCCGGGAGTTGGGCAGCGAGGCGCACCGCGTCCATCGGGGTGTAGACGACGCGGACGTCGGCGCCGCGGGCCCGCAGGGACAGCAGGTCGGTGGTGGAACCCGGTACGCGGAGCATGTCGCCGAAGCTGGTGAGAACGGTGCCGGGGCGCGCGGCGATCGCCATGGCCCGGTCGAGGGTTTCGAGCGGGGTGACGCAGACCGGGCAGCCGGGGCCGTGGATCATTCGGATGCCCGCGGGCAGGAGCTCGTCGATGCCCTGGCGGACCAGGGTGTGGGTCTGGCCCCCGCACACTTCCATGATGCGCCAGGGGTGAGTGGCCGTGGCCGTCAGCTCGACGAGGAGCCGCCGGGCGAGGACGGGGTCGCGGTACTCGTCGAGGTACTTCATCGCGGCTTCGGGGCCGGGGCGGTGAAGTCCATCCGGATGTCCACCACGCCCTCGACGGCCCGGGCGAGCCGGGCGGCGACAGGCACCAGGTTGTGGTTGCCGAGCGTGCCACCGAAGGTGACCACGCCGTCGGTCACGGCGACCGTGACGGGCTGGTCGGGGAAGAGGCCGGCGGCCACCGTGCGGCGCACTTCGTCGGCGATGTCCTCGTCGGAGCGGAGGAAGACCTTGAGCAGGTCGGAGCGGCTGACGACGCCTTCCAGCATGTCCTGGGCGTTGACCACCGGGAGCCGCTTGACCTTGCGGTGGGCCATGATGCGGGCGGCCTCGGCGAGGGTGGCATTCGCGTGGACGCAGACGGCGGGGCTGGTCATCAACTCGCCCGCGCAGACCGCGCCGGCCTTGGCCAGGTCGGTCAGGCGCCGCAGTTGGTCGTACCGGTCCGGGTCGCTGTCGCGGAACTCCTCCTTGGGCAGCAGGTCGGCCTCCGAGACGATGCCGACGACGCGGCCCTCGCCCTCCAGGACGGGCACTGCGCTGACGTGCCACTGCTTCATCAGGCCGACCACTTCCTTGAAGGGGGCGTCGCGGCCGACGGCGATCACGGTGTGTGTCATGACGTCGCTGACGATGTGCGGGCTGGTGCTCACGACGGCCTCCTACGGTGTCGGGAGACGCTCGACGGTGAGGTCGAGGAAGTGGGTGGAGCAGGAGATGCACGGGTCGTGATTGCGGATGGCGCGTTCGCACAGGTGCGTCAAGTCCGCGTTCTGCACGTCTGGTTGAGTGAGTGCCGCTTCGGTGAAGCGCCGCAGGTCCTCCTCGATGGCGCCCTGGTTCTGCGCGGTGGGCGGGACGAGGCGGGCGTCCGTGACGGTGCCGTCGGTGTCGAGTACGTACCGGTGGTAGAGCAGGCCGCGCGGCGCCTCGGTCGCGCCGTGCCCTGTGCCCGCGCGCGGCGGCACGTCGACGTACGGCCGGGCGGGCGGTTCGTAGGCGTCGATGATCCGCAGCGCCTCGTCGACGGCGTAGAGGGTCTCGACGGCACGGACGAGGATGCTGCGGAACGGGTTGCGGCACACCGCGCCAAGGCCGGCCTCGCGTGCGGCTTCCTGGGCGAGCGGGGAGAGCAGCCGGCCGCTGATGGCGTAGCGGGCGAGGGAGCCGGTGAGGTGGCGGCGCCCGCGCAGGGTGGCGTGCAGGGCGGTGGAGTGCGGTACCTGCGTCTCGACGACCTCGCGGGTGAAGTCGGCGAGGGGGAACTGCCGCGGCGCGTCGTCGCCGCGGCGCAGGACGGTGGGTGTCCCGCCGGCGATGGCGTAGCGGGCCGGCTCGGCGAGGGCCAGGAAGTCGTGGGCGCAGTCGGCGTCGGGGAAGTCGAAACCCGACGCCCAGCGCACCGTCGCCCAGGCGTCGTCGAGCGCCCGGCGCAACTGCCCGGCGAGCGGTGTGAGTTCGGCCTTCGTCGGGGCGCGGTGGAAGCCGCCGACGCGGATGTTGACGGGGTGGATGGCGCGCCCGCCGAGCAGTTCCATGAGGGCGTTGCCCGCCTGCTTCAGGCGCAGACCGCGCTCGACGTCGGCGCGGTGGGTGCGGGCGAGGTCGATGGCGCCGTCGCGGCCGAGAAAGTCGGGCGCGTGCAGCAGGTAGATGTGCAGGGTCTGGCTCTCGATCCATTCACCGCAGTACAGGAGCCGTCGCAACTCGCTTATTTCGTGAGGGACTTCGACTCCGCAGGCGTCCTCGATCGCCGCGCACGCGCTCAGCTGGTAGGCGACGGGGCAGATTCCGCACACCCGTGCCGTGATGTCGGGTGGCTCGGTGTGGGCACGGCCGCGCAGGAACGCCTCGAAGAACCGAGGGGGTTCGTAGATCTGAAGGCGGGCCGCGGTCACGGCGTCGCCCTCGACGGTCAGGTGGAGGGCGCCCTCGCCCTCCACGCGCGACAAGGAGCCGACGTGCAGGACCCGCGTTCCACGGTGCGTCACGGCCTGGGCTCCTTGTCGTACGTGTCGAAGGCGGCGACGTTGAAGGTGCTCAGCAGACGCTCAGTGTCGCGTTCGTCGAGGCCGTCGCGGCGCAGCAGCGGGATCAGGGCGGGCAGGTTCACGGACCCGGACGGGCCGAAACAGCCGTAGCAGCCGCGCCCGTACGCGGGGCAGATCGCGCCGCATCCGGCGTGGGTGACCGGGCCGAGGCACGGCGTTCCGTGGGCGACGGTGACGCAGACGGTGCCGCGCCGCTTGCATTCGAAGCAGACACTGTGGTTCGGGATGTCCGGCTTGCGTCCTGCGAGGAACGCCGTGATGACCTCGACGAGTTGGCGTCGGTCGATGGGGCAGCCGCGCAGTTCGAAGTCGACGTCGACATGGGCCGAGACCGGCGTGGAGGTGGCGAGGGTCTCGATGTAGTCGGGACGGGCGTAGACGGTGCGGCGGAACTCCTCCACGTCGGCGAAGTTCCGCAGCGCCTGGATCCCACCGGCCGTCGCGCACGCCCCGATGGTGACCAGGTGGCGTGAGGCGGAGCGGATGGCCCGGATGCGCTCGGCGTCGGCGGCCGTGGTGATCGAGCCCTCGACGAGTGTGAGGTCGTACGGGCCGGGCAGTACGGCGCTCGACGCCTCCAGGAAGTGGGCGATCCGCACCTTCCCCGCCAGGGTGAGGAGTTCGTCCTCGCAGTCGAGCAGGGTGAGCTGGCAGCCGTCACAGGAGGCGAGCTTGAACACGGCGAGCGTCGGGGCCTCATTCATCGTCGTCACAACTCCCTTACCGACATGAGGTGTTCGGCCCGGTCGTAGCCGATGACGGGGCCGTCGCGGCACAGCAGTACCGGACCGAGCTGGCAGTGGCCGCAGTGCCCGGTGGCGCACCGCATGTTCCGCTCCAGGGAGACCCGAACGCGGCCGGGTGGTACGCCGCGGTGGGCCAGGTCGCGGGCGGTGGCACGGATCATCGGCTCGGGACCGCACACGAAGGCCGTCGCGCGGTCGGGGTCGAAGTACGCGCCGTCGAGCAGTCGCGTGACCAGACCCACGTCGCCGCGCCAGTCCGGCCCCGGGTGGTCGACTGTCACGCCCGTGTACGCCGTGCCCCACTGGTGCACCTCGGACGGATACAACAGGTCGGCGGGCGTGCGGGCGCCGACGAGGACATTGATCCTGCCGTACGCCTTCGGGTCGGCGACGGCCTGCCGGATCAGCGGCCGCAGCGGCGCGAGCCCGATGCCGCCGGCGACCACGACGAGATCCCGGCCACTCGCCTCGTCGAGTTCCCAGCCGGTGCCGAACGGGCCACGCACTCCGAGGTTCGCACCGGTCGTCGCCGTACGCAGCGCTTCGGAGACGGCGCCCACCGAGCGGATGGTGTGGGCGAGGATTCCGTCCGGCCCGAGCGCACTCACCGACAGCGGGATCTCTCCGACGCCGAAGGCGTACACCATGGCGAACTGACCGGCGGAGAAGGGCTGGAGCGGCGCCTCCACCGGCGCGAGGCGCAGCGTGACCGTGTCACTCGCCTCGTCGCGGCGGTCGACCACGCGATACGGCACCGGAAGCATGGTCATCGCTACAGTCCGCTGCCGTGCGGGGCGTAGAGGTCGAGCAGCCGGGTCCGGGCCGCGTGGAGCCGGTGAGCGAGCACTTCACCGACCCAATGGTCCACATCTCGGCCGAAGTCCGCGTCGCCCTCGCAGAGAGCCCGCACCTGTGCCGCGTCGAACTCGTACGCACGCACCAAAGTCATCGCTTGGGCCCCGAGTTGCCACACGTAGGGCTTGAACAACCAGGACCAGCCCACCAGTTCACCGAAGCCGAGCGTCTCGATGACGGCAGGGCGACGGCCCGGAATGTGCATGTCGAGGGCGACGGTGCCGGTTCGGACGATCCAGAAGCGGTCGGCATGGCCGCCCTCTTCGAAGATGCGGGATGCAGCGGGGAAGTTGACCTGCCGAGCCAGGCCCATCAGGCGCTCCCCATGGGCTCGGTCAAGTGACCTGACCATACGGGGACTTGTCGTTGCGATCACGGCTTGGCCTCCTCTGCCAGAGCTGTCACTTCCTCCGTGATGTCGATGCCGACGGGGCACCAGGTGATGCACCGTCCGCAGCCGACACAGCCGGTGGAGTCGAACTGGTCGTGCCAGGTCGAGAGCTTGTGGGTGAGCCACTGCCGGTAACGGCTTCGCGGTGTCGCTCGGACCGGACCGCCGTGGAGGTGGGAGAAGTCGAGGTCGAAGCAGGAATCCCAGCGCTGCCACCGCTCGGCGTGGTCACCGGTCAGGTCGGTGACGTCCTCGGTGGTGGTACAGAAGCAGGTGGGGCAGACCATGGTGCAGTTGCCGCAGGTCAGGCAGCGGTCGGCCACATCGTCCCAGCGCTCGGCCTCAAGACTCCCGCCCATCAGGGTGCGCAGGTCGATCGGGGGCATCGTGCGCCCCATGTGGTCGCGGGCCGCGTCGACTGCCGTACGGGCGGTCTCGACCGTCGTCGGGTCCCCTTCCTCGTGCGGGACCCGGGCCAGGATCCTCGCGCCCTCGGGGCTGCCGGACCGGACGAGGAAGCGGTGGCGGTCGGCGTCCACGAGTTCGGTGAAGGCGAGGTCGTAGCCGGCATCCGCCGCCGGCCCGCTCCCCATCGACAAGCAGAAGCAGGTCGCTCCGGGCTCGGTGCACTCGACGGCTATGAGGAACGCCCCCCTCCGGCGCTCCGCATAGCCGTCGTCCTTGAAGTGCCCACCGGCCAGGACCCGGTCCTGGATCGCGATGGCCCGCAGGTCGCAGGGCCGCACACCGAGGAAGGCGTACGACGGCTGCTCCCGCTGGGCACTTCGCATGCTCAACCGGCCCTCGGCGTCACGTTCCGCCTCCCACAGCTTCTCGCGCTGCGGATGCAGGAACGTCTTCCAGGACTGGGGACCCGAGGTGTGGGAGAAGGCGGCCTCGTCGGTGCGGCGGACCAGCCGGTAGCGTCCCGCCTCGAGTTCGGTGCCCCAGCCCCAGGGCAGGTCGTCGGCGCTGTCCAGGGGCGCGAGGACGACGGCGCCGTCCCGGACGGTGGGGCCGACGACCGTGCGGCCGTCGTCCTCCAGGACCGCCACGAGGGCATCGAGGCCGTCCCGGTCGAGAACTGCTGTGCCGTCGGTGGCCTGCATCGTGTACTCCTTCGTCAGGGGCCGCTGCCGCCTCCACCCTCCGCCCCAGCCACCGCCGAAGGTATGGGCCGAGCGGCCCTCGTCCTCTTACGGTCAGCCTCCTGCGGGCGCACCCCCGTGTCCTGGGCCGAACGTCCCCTCCAAGGGCCGAACCGGCCCTCTTGCCCGGGCCCTTCCCCGTGCCACGGTGAAGGGGAGAGCCGCTCCGGCTCACCCGCGTACGGCTGTGAGAGGCGGTGGGCACCATGGCGCTCCCCTTGGTCGTGGGGGTCGATGGATCCGATGCAAGCCTCCGCGCCGTGGAATGGGCTGCCCATGAAGCCGCGCTGCGCGGCTACGAATTGCGATTGGTGCACGCGTCACTCTGGGAGAAGTACGAGGGCGATGAACTTGCGGAGGCTCCGAACAGCCGCCCTGGCCGGGGCGACCTGAGCGAACGGATTCTGCGGACTGCCGTCGCACGGGCCGCCGGCCGCCACCCCGAGGTGAAGGTCTCCGTCGACGCACTGGCCGAGGATCCCGAGACGGCGCTGCTTCGCGCGGCTCGCAACGCCGTCGCCGTCGTCACCGGGCGGCGCGGTCGCGGCCCCGTGCAGGAGCTGCTGCTCGGCTCGGTCAGTCTGGCCCTGGCCGCACACGCGCAGTGCCCGGTGATCGTCGTACGCGGCGACGAGGCCGGTCTCTCGGGCAGGCACGAGCGGCTGCTTCTAGGGGTGGGCGATGCGGATTCCGCGGGCTCGGCCGTCCGTTTCGCGTTCGCGGAGGCCGAGGCCCGGCACTGCGTGCTGGACGCGGTCCGCGCCTGGCGCACGCCGACGCTGGAGACGCCCGCGTACCCGCTGGGAACCGGGGAGGGAATTCCTCAAGTCCGGCGGAGCGCCCAGGACTTGCTGGACAGCACGCTGCGCGGGCCGACCGCCACGCATCCCCACGTCCAGGTGCGCGCGGTCACGGTGGAGGGCCCGGCCCGCAGGATCCTGATCGACCGGTCGGCCGCCGCCGACCTGCTGGTCGTCGGCGCTCGACGGCGCCATGGTCACTTCGGCCTGCAACTCGGCCGGGTCGGCCACGCCGTTCTGCACCATGCCGACTGTCCGGTCGCCGTGGTACCGCAGCACGGATCCTGAAGGAAGGAAACCCGTCTCATGACGGCGTGGACGTGGCAGTACGAGGGGTACGCCCCCGGCGACGAACGCCTCCGGGAATCGCTGTGCACCCTGGGCAACGGCTACTTCGCCACCAGAGGAGCGCTCCCCGAGTGCGCGGCCGACGAGATCCACTACCCGGGCACCTACGCCGCGGGGTGCTACGACCGTCTGACATCTCGGATCGCGGGCCGCCACATCGGCAACGAGGACATGGTCAACCTCCCCAACTGGCTGCCGCTGCGCTTTCGTTGCCGGGACGGGGGCGGCGCCGGCGCATGGCTGCATCCCGACACCGCCCGGGTCGTGGAGCACCGAATCACCCTCATCATCGGCAGCGGCCTGCTGGAGCGTCGAACGACGTACGAGGACGCAGCCGGACGCCGCATCCGGCTGCGGCAACTGCGCCTCGTGCACATGGCGGACCCTCATCTCGCCGCCCTGCGAACCGAGTTCACCGCGGAGAACTGGACCGGTGAGCTGGAGGTGGAGGCCGCACTGGACGGCGCCGTGCGGAATGCGGGCGTGCCGCGCTACCGGGACCTGGCCGGCCGGCATCTCGTCCATGGCCACACGGGCACCGCCGCGGCGGACCTCGTCTGGCTGCGGTGCCGCACCCGCGCCTCCGACGTTCGCATCGCCCTCGCGGCCCGTACCGTCTGCGCCGACGCCACTCGGAGGCATGGAAACAACACCGCCGTACGCGCCGCACAGGTGCTGTTCATTCCGATGCGCCCGGGCGCCACCACGACCGTGGACAAGATCGTGGCGCTGCACACCTCCCACGACCCCGCCATCAGCGACCCGCTGCAGGCCGCGATCGACCGCGCGCGACAGGCCCCCACCTTCGACGAGCTGCTGGACACCCACCTCACCGCGTGGGACCAGCTGTGGCGCCGGGCCGAACTGGACGTCCCGGGCGAGGCGGGACGCATCCTGCGGCTGCACCTCTTCCATCTGCTGGGGACCCTCTCCCCGCACACGGCCGAGCTCGACGTCGGGGTACCGGCCCGAGGACTGCACGGGGAGGCCTACCGTGGGCACGTCTTCTGGGACGAGCTGTTCGTGCTGCCCTATCTGAACCTGCACTTCCCCGAGGTCTCCCGCGCCCTGCTCACCTACCGGCACCGGCGTCTTGAGCAGGCCTGCCGGGCCGCCCGGAACGCCGGGCACCAGGGCGCCATGTATCCGTGGCAGAGCGGCAGCGACGGCCGCGAGGAGACGCAACGCCTGCACCTCAACCCGAACTCCGGGCGTTGGCTGCCCGACCACACCCACCTCCAGCACCACGTCGACTCGGCCATCGCGTACAACGTCTGGCGCTACTGGGAGGCCACCGGCGACGCCGAGTTCCTGCACACCAAGGGCGCCGAGATGCTGCTGCAGATCGCCCGGTTCTGGGCGGACGCGGCCACGTACGACGAGGAACTCGGCCGCTACCGGATCCGCGGCGTCGTCGGTCCTGACGAGTACCACGACGCCTATCCCGGTGCCGATGGTCCGGGCATCGACGACAACGCGTACACCAATGTCACGGCCGCCTGGGTGCTGGCTCGTGCCCTGGAACTGCTCACCCTGCTCCCTGAGCCGCGCCGTCGGGAGCTGACGGAGCGGATCGGCTTCGACGGTGGCGAGGCGGAGCTGTGGCGGGATGTGTCGCGGTCGCTGTACGTCCCGTTCCACGACGGGGTCATCAGCCAGTTCGCCGGGTACGAGCGACTCGCCGAACTGGACTGGGACGCGTACACGAAGAAGTACGACGACATCCGCCGCCTGGACCGGATCCTGGAGGCCGAGGGCGACAGCGTCAACCGCTACCGGGCCTCCAAACAGGCAGACGTCCTGATGCTCGGATACCTCTTCACCCCTTCCGAACTCACCGCCGTGTTCGACCAGTTGGGCTACTCCGTCGACGACACGACGTGGCGGCGCACCGTCGACCACTATCTCCGTCGTACGAGTCACGGTTCCACGCTGAGCGGGCTCGTGCACGGCTGGGTGCTCGCGCGGGCGCGCCGCACCGATGCCTGGAAGTTCGTCCACGAGGCCCTGGTCGGCGACATCGCGGATGTCCAGGGTGGCACCACCGGTGAAGGCATCCACCTCGGCGCCATGGCCGGCACCGTGGACCTGGTACAGCGCGGCCTGACCGGTCTGGAGACACGTGGTGAGGCGCTGTGGCTCGACCCGGCACCGCTCCCCGAACTGACCGGCACCTCCTACGGGTTCACGCTCCGTTACCGGGGGCACTGGGGTGTGCTGTTCCGGCTGCATGCCGACCGTCTGCACATCACCGTGCCGGCATCGGACCGTTCCGCCATCACGGTCGAGCTGCCGGACCGTGCGGTGACGGTCCGGCCGGGCGAGACATGTGAACTGGTGCTGCCGAGGTGAAGGTCGCTGCCCTTCGTCGCGTCACACCCCAGCACGTCCTTCGAGGGCCGACCCGATGTCGTCGGCGACCTCCCGCGCCCATGCGGAGATGTGCTCGAAGTCCCGGAAGTCGCCGCCCTTCCCGGAGTTGACAATCATCCGGGCCATGCGGCCGCGGGCATGGTCGTCGAGGCGTCCGCCGAACGTCACGTGCCCGCGTGCGTCGATCCGGGACGCGATGCGGCGCACACCCGGGACCGGCGCGATGTCGCGGTCCGACGCCGACGCGTCGAGCGGTCCGCTGCTGAGCAGCCACACCGGGCGCGCCGTCAGTTCACGGCGTGCGCGGCGGGCGAAGCGGCGTGCGTTGCGGTGCCACCGGCCCGCGTAGAGCGCTCCGCCGAGGACGACGGCGTCGTACTCCGCGACGTTGCGCCACGCGGCGTCCGCCGAGCGGACCGTAGTGGAACAGCCCTCTTTGCTCAGCACGTCACCGATGCGTTCGGCGATCTCGGCGGTGGAGCCGTTGGTCGTCCCGTAAGCGATGAGCACGCGGGGCTCCCTGCGTTCCATTCCTCTCACTCTCCTTTTGCGCTCGGCTTGTTGTCGCGCAACTGGGTCGTGTCGGACGTCAGATCTTGCGCAGCCAGTCGTCCGCGACGCCGTGCAGCGCCTGCTCGTCGGGGCGCAGGTGGGAGTCGTCCAGCCGGTACGTGAGCTTGTCCACGACGGCGACGACCCCGTCGATGTGGCCGGTCATGCGGGCGGCGATCTCCTTCTCGCTGCGCCGTTCGACCTGCCCGTCGAGGGTGACCACGCCCTCGTGGACCTGGACGGTGAGCGCCCGCGGTGACAGCCACAGGCTGCGGACGAGGACCTCGTCGATCACCTCGTGGCGGATCTCGTCGTCGCGGCGCAGGAACGTCTGGAGCAGGTCCCGGCGGGTGACGATCCCGACCAGCCGGTCGTCCTCGTCCACCACGGGCAGGCGTTCCACCTTGCGGTGGGCCATGGTGCGGGCGGCCTCGGCGATCGTCACCTCGGCATGGACCGTGACCGGCGGCTCGGACATCAACTGGCCGGCCGTGCGGGCCTGTGCCCTGCGGTGCTCGGCACGGGAACCGCGTCCGATGACCGGAAGCCGCCGACGGCGCGCGTGCGGGGCGGGGTTGTCCTCCGCCTGCACCTGGCGGGCCAGGAGGTCCGTCTCGGAGATCACGCCGATGACACGCTCCTCCTCGTCGACGACGGGGAGCCCGCTGATGCGGTGCGCGTCCAGCAGGCGCGTCACTTCTTTGAACGGGGTGGCGTAGACGGCGCGTACGACGTCGTTCGCCATGACGGAGCCGACCTTGCTGTGCTTCATCTCCATGCCTCCTTCGGGCAGTGCCGCGGTCGGATCGCGCGTCAGCGCAGTCGCCGCAGATAGGGGTCCTGGGCGCGGGCCGGTGCGAGCCGTACCCGTGCGTCGAGCGCGGTGACTCCCTCACTCCAGGCGAGGAGCGGGTTCAGGTCCGCCTCCGCCAGCTGCGGCAGGTCGCCCGCCATCTGCGAAATCCGCAGGAGGACCTGCTCGAGGCCCTCCAGGTCGACCGGCCCCTCGCCGCCGCTTCCGAAGAGCAGCGGGGCGCAGCGCGGCGCGGTGATCAGGTCGTGCACGTCGTGGTCGGTGAGCGGGGCCAGGCGGGCCGCGTGGTCGGCGAGGACATCGGTGGCGGTGCCGCCGTGCCCGAACAGGACCAGCGGTCCGAACACGGCGTCCTGGACCACGCCCGCCACCAGCTCGATCCCGCGCCGGGCGAGCGGCTGCACCACCACGCCGGTCATGAGCCCGGCGAACCGGGTCTCCAGATCCCGCCAGGCCGCCCGGACCTGGGAGTCACCGCGCAGGTCGAGGTGGACGGCGTGCTCCTGGCTCTTGTGCAGCAGGCCGGGCCAGTACGCCTTGAGGACGACGAGGCCGTCGGGGCCCTTGAGGCGTTCGGCGGCAAGTACGGCCTCGTCCTCCGTCTGCGCCCAGGCCCAGGAAAGCTGCGGGATGCCGTAGCAGTCGAGGAGTTCGGCGCAGGTGCGCGGATCGAGCCAGCCGCCGTTCTCGTGCGCGGCGAGGTAGCTGTCGACGACGGTCCTCGCGCGCCCGGCGTCGGTGCCGGAGAGCTCGGGGACGGTGCCCGGCGGACGGGCCAGCCACCGCGCCCGGGCCACCGCGTGGGCGAGGGCACGCGCGGCTGCCTGCGGGTCGGCGTACGCGGGGATGTGCCCTTCGTCGGCCGTCAGGAGCCGGGCCGGTTCCGCCTGGTCGAGAAGGACCGCGGCGACCGTACGCAGGCGGCTTCGTCCCGGGGCCCGGGTGAGGGAGCGGACGAGGTCGTCGCCGGTCGCCGCGGAGACGGCGGTCGGCACCAGGGCCACCAGGATCGCGTCCACGGCGCCGGTGGCGGCGAGCTTGTCGAGGCAGGTGCGCAGTTCGTCCTCGGAGACGGCGGCCGTCGCGTCGATCGGGTTGGCGGCCGTGGCTCCGGACGGAAGGGTCGACAGCAGATCGTCGATGAGCTCGGACCCGAGCGACGGCACGGTGAGCCCGGCCTCGGCGCAGGCGTCGGCGGCGAGCACTCCGGCGCCGCCCGCGTTGGTGACGACCGCTACGCGGGCGCCGGACGGCAGCGGCTGGGAGTGCAACAGGGCGGCGGTGTCGAGGAGTTCACGGATGGTGTGCGTCGCGGTGACGCCGGCCTGGGCGAACAGGGCCCGCCGGGTCATCGTCCGGGTGGCGGCGGCCGCGCTGTGCGAGGCGGCGGCGCGCCGTCCCGCTTCGGTGCGGCCCGCGTCCACGGTGAGGACGGGGATGCGGCGGGTGACGCGGCGCGCGGTGCGGGAGAACGCCCGCGGGTTGCCGAACGACTCCAGGTGCAGCAGTGCCAGGTCGGTGCGGTCGTCGCTCTCCCACCACTGGAGGAGGTCGTTGCCGCTGACATCGTATTTGTCGCCGAGCGACACGAACGTCGAGACGCCGATGCCGAGCCGCCTCAGGCCGCCGAGGAGCGCGATGCCCACGCCACCGGACTGCACGGCGACCCCGGCGGTCCCGGCAGACGGGTGGGTGGCGGCGAACGTGGCGTCCAGGCGCAGGGTGTCCTCGGTGTTGGCGAGTCCCAGGCAGTTGGGCCCGGCGCACCGCATGCCGTAGCCGCGGCACGCCGCCAGCAGGGTGGCCGCCTGCGCGGCATCGAGCCCGGCGGTGACGACGACCAGGGCGCGCACACCCGCCTTGCCGCACTCCTCCGCGACGGCGGCGACGTGCGCGGCGGGCACCGCCACGACCACCAGGTCCGGCACCGTCGGCAGGGCGGACACGGACGGACTCGCGTGCGCCCCGAGAATCGTCGTGGCCTCGGGGTGCACGGCCATGAGGCGGCCGGTGTAGCCGCTGGTGCACAGATTGCGCAGGATCGCCCTTCCTACCGATCCCGGCTTGCGGCCCGCACCGACCACGGCCACCGAGCGTGGCCGCAGCAGCGGGACGAGACTGGCCACATCGGCCGCACGTCCGCGCTCCTCTACGGCACTCAAGTAGGTGTTGTCCTCGGCAAGTTGGACAGTTGTGTGGACTTCCGGTCCGTCGAAGCGGCGGGCGGTGTGCAGGCCGAGGTCGGCGAAGACCTTCAGGACCTCGTGGTTCTCCGACAGGGCGTCCGCGGTGAACGCGGTGATGTCCGCCTCCCGGGCCGCGGACACCAGGTGTTCCAGCAGGAGCGTCCCCACGCCTCGGTGGTGCCAGGCGTCCGACACGGCGAGAGAGATCTCCGCCAGGTCCGCGTCCGCCGTCCGCTCGTACTCCGCGACGCCCACCAACTGGCCCTCGACCTCGGCGAGCAGACCGAAGTAGCCGCTTCGCCGCTCGGGGCCGCACATGCGGTCGGCGGCCATCGCTGCCGAGATCCGGCTCAATCCGAAGAACCGCAGCCGCAGGTTCTGGTCCGACATCTCCTCGTACAGGCCCTGCACCGCGTCGTGGTCCGATCCGAGCGCCGGCCGGATCCGCACGGTCGTACCGTCGGCGAGGAGCGCGTGTGCCGCCCCGGCCCTGGCCTGTGTGCTGTCCGTCATGTCCTTCGCCTTCCGTTGCCCGGCGGGGCCGTCGACACCGTCGGCGGTCACTTTCAGCGTCCGGCGCACGGGCCCGGCCACCCAGGGCCCGCCCGGGTATCGATCAGGGCCGAACGGCCCCTGATTCCGCACCGGTCGTTCCGTCCGGGAGGGGCTCGCCGAGCTCGCTCTCGACGGCGCCGGCCATGGCGCGCAGCACGTCGAGCGTGCGCTGCGCCTCCGCCTCGTCGACGACGGTGATCGCGAAGCCGACATGCACGATGACGTACGTCCCCTCGCCCGCCTCCGGCGTGTACGCCAGGCAGACATCGCGTCGGATCCCGCCGAAGTCGACCGTGGCCATGCGCAGTCCGGCGCTGTCGTGAACTTCCGTGATCCATCCGGGGATTCCCAGGCACATGTGTCGCTCACCCCTTCGTTTCCGCGAGCCGGGCGGCCGCGACGGCCGCCTGCCCGTAGCTGATCCCGCCGTCGCCGACCGGCACGGCGGAGCCCACCAGGACCCGCAGCCCCTGGGCGCGCAACAGCCTGCGCACGTCGGTCAGCAGGCGCCGGTTGACGAAGCAGCCGCCCGCCAGGCAGACGGTGCGCGGGGCGCCCGATTCGACGGCCCGGCCGACGAGTTCGGCGGTGGCCTCGGCGATCGTGGTGTGGAAGGCGGCGGCCAGCACGGGGACGCTGTCGCCTGCGGCCCGGCGCGTCAGCAGGTCGGTGAGGGTGGGCGTCGGGTCGTACACCCACAGGCCGTCGACCCGTACGAAGCGGCGCTCCAGCGACACGGCGCGCAATCGTCCTGCCGCTCCTTCGAGGGCGACGGCGGCCTCGCCCTCGTACGTGACGCTGTCCACGAGGCCCAGCAGACTCGCCACCGCGTCGAAGAGCCGGCCGGCGCTCGATGTCCGCGGGCAGTTGAACCCTTGCTCGATCATCGCCCGCACCGTCGTCACCGCATCCGGATCGAGCCGTTCGGTGAGTGAGCGGGTCAACTGCGGTGGCGCGCCCGGCACTCCGAGCGGTTCAGCGCCGTGCAGGTATCCGAGCGCGGTGCGCCAGGGGTGCCGCACGGCCGCGTCGCCGCCCGGCAGCGCGGCGGTGGCGAAGCGGCCGACCCGCTGGTACGAGGTCAGGTCGGCGACCATCACTTCGCCGCCCCAGAGGGTGCCGTCGTCGCCGAGTCCGAGCCCGTCGTAGGTGACCGCGGTGAACGGGCCGGCCAGTCCGTGCTCCGCGGCGCAGGCCGCCGCGTGGGCGTGATGATGCTGGACCGGCAGCAGCGGCAGCCCCGTGGCCCGCGCCCACTGCGTGGACAGATACCCGGGGTGCAGGTCGTGCGCGACGGCGCCCGGCGTGACACCGGTCAGCGCGCTCAGGTCCCGGTACGAGGTCTCGAAGGCGTCGTACGCCGCCGGGGCCGCCAAGTCGCCGATGTGCGCGGCGAGATGGGCCCACTCCCCCGCGGCGAGCGTGAAGGTGTGCTTCAGCTGGGCTCCTGCCCCCATCAACGGGACCGGGGCGGGCCGGGGCAGCCGCAGGGCGCCCGGTGCCAGACCCCGGGCCCGCCGCACCGTCGTCACGGTCCGCCCGGCCACCTGCACCACGGAGTCGTCGTACCGTGCGCGGATGGGCCGGTCATGGCCGAGGAAGCCGTCGGCCACGGCGCCGAGCGCACGCCGTGCCTGCGCGTCGTCGACGGCGATCGGATCGTCGGCGGCGTTGCCGCTGGTGACGACGAGCGGCCGGTCGGCGGCCCGCAGCAGGAGGTGGTGCAGTCCGGTAGTCGGCAGGAACACTCCGACCTGGTCCGTGCCGGGATGTATGTCGGCGGGCAGCCGGCCGTCGACAGCGGTGAGCAGCACCACCGGGCGTACCGGGGAGGTGAGCACCGCCGCGGCCGACAGGCCGACGCGGGCGAGGCGGCGGGCCCCGTCCAGGTCGCGCACCATCACCGCCAGCGGTTTGACGGGACGGTGCTTGCGGCGCCGCAGCTCCGCGACCGCCGCAGGGTCGGTCGCGTCGCACACGAGCTGAAAGCCGCCGAGCCCCTTCACCGCGACGATGCCGCCCGCCTCCACCGTCTTCGCCGCCGCCCGCAGCGCGTCCTCGCCCCGCAGGTCCTCCCAGGACAGCGTCGGCCCGCAGTCGGGGCAGGCGACGGGCTCCGCGTGGAAACGCCGGTCGCCCGGGTCCGCGTACTCCGCCGCGCAGGCCTCGCACATCGGGAAGCGGCGCATCGTGGTGCGCCTCCGGTCGTAGGGCAGGCCCTCGATGATGGTGGCGCGCGGTCCGCAGTCGGTGCAGTTGATGAACGGGTAGCGGTGGCGGCGGCCCGCCGGATCGAACAGCTCGGCCAGGCACGCGTCGCAGATCGCGGCATCCGGCGGGATCTCGCGGGCGACGGCCAGGGCTCCCCGGCCGCTGCCGCCGTCGCTCGTACGCACGTGGAAGCCGCTCCCCCGCTCGAGCGCCGCACCACCCGCTGCCGCCACGCGCACCTCGCGAACCCTGGCGAGCGGCGGGGCCCCGTACCTCATCAACTGCGCGAACTCCTCGACGGCGCCCGGCTCACCGGCGACCGTGCCCGCCACGTGTCCGTCCACGTTGGCGACCCAGCCATCAAGCCCGAGGGCCGAGGCGACGCGGTACACGAAAGGACGGAATCCCACGCCCTGGACGATCCCCGTGACCTCGAAGTCCCTGACGACATAGGTCACTTGGTCATCCCCGCGCGACGGCGTCGCTGTATCGGGCGATCTCGTCCTCGACCGATGCGGCCAGCGGATCGACCACGGCCGCGACCGCTCCGGACATCACCGTGCCGAGGGAACTGTCGCCGACCTCCACCGCGTACACGACGAGACGCCCCGGCAACCGGCCAAGGACACGCGAGAGTTCGACGGCCTCCCCCAGGCCCATGCCGTGCGAGCTCGTCGTGGGTGGCTGGTTCAGCCGCTCGGAGTCAAGTTCGATCCGGTGCACACGGCCGGGCTTTCCGGGGTGGGCATGCGCGGCGTCGACGACGACCGCGAGGCCCGCTCCCTCCCACAGCCCGATCAGCCGGCCCGGGTCTCCGTCGCAGACGTCGAGAACCGTCCCCGTCGGCAATGGCCGCCGCGTGGCGCGCCCCCGCAGACGGTCCACAACGGCCCAGCCGACACCGTCGTCCCGTCGGAACTCGTTGCCCACACCGATCACGGCGATACGTGTGCGTCCGGCCATGACCGCTCCCTCCACAGGTTCCGCGGCTTCTACGGCAGACGGGCCGCGACGTACTCGGTGAGGTCGAGGAGTCGGTTGGTGTAGCCCCACTCGTTGTCGTACCAGCCGAAGACCTTCACCAGGTCGCCGTTGACCTGGGTGAGCGGGGCGTCGAAGACGCAGGAGGCGGGGTCGCCGACCACGTCGCGCGAGACCATCGGCGCGTCGGACACCCGCAGGATTCCCTTCAGCGGGCCGTCGGCGGCCTCCCGGAACGCGGCGTTGATCTCCTGTGCGGAGGCCGGCTCGTCGAGCACGACCGTCAGATCGGTCAGCGATCCGTCCTCCACCGGCACCCGCACCGCAAGCCCGTCCAGCGTCCCCGCGAGCTCCGGCAGCACCACTCCGACGGCCCGGGCCGCCCCGGTGCTGGTCGGGATGATGTTCACGGCGGCCGTGCGGCCCCGGCGCGGGTCCTTGTGCGGGCCGTCGAGGACCGCCTGGTCGTTCGTGTAGCCGTGGATCGTGGTCATCAGCCCCATGGCGACACCGAAACGGTCGGCGAGCACCTTCATCATCGGCGCGACGCAGTTGGTCGTGCACGAGGCGTTGGAGATCACGTGGTGGTGATCGGGGTCGTACGTCCCCTCGTTGACCCCCATCACCAGGGTGGCGTCGACTCCCTTGCCCGGGACGGACAGCAGCACCTTGCGCGGGCCGGACTTCAGGTGCGCCCCGGCGTCCTCACGCGTACGGAAGCGGCCGGTCGCCTCGATGACCACGTCCACCCCGCTCGCATCCCAGGCGAGGGCCGCAGGATCGCGCTCGGCCGTGACCGCGACACGGTGCCCGTCGACGGTCAAGGAGCTGTCGTCACTGGTGACGGTGCGGTGCAGCCTGCCGTACGTGGAGTCGTACTCCAGCAGGTACGCGAGGGTCGCAGGCGACGTGATGTCGTTGACGGCGACCACCCCGACCGGTGTCCCGGCCGAGCTCTCGGCACGCTCCAGAGCACAGCGCAGATAGTTGCGGCCGATGCGGCCGAACCCGTTGATGCCCACGCGCACGCTCATGTCCCGTCCCCTCCCGATCATCCGGCTTCTCGTCCCTGCCGTCAGCCTCGTGGTCGGCCGACGGCGCGGGCAGGGGTCCTGCGGGTCCGGGCGAGGGCCGTTCGGCCCCCTCGACAGCGGACGTCGGGTCCCGTCCCGGCCGTGCCCCGGCTCAGCGGCCGTGCGCGACGACCGCGTCCGGCCCGACGGTTACGGCATGGTCCGGTGTTCGCCGTGGGGCGGCCGACGCTTCCGGCCCGTAGCCCAGACGCACCAACATGTGGACATGACCCGCGAGTTCCGGGTCGGGACGCATGTTCCTGCGCAGGTCGGGCCACTCCATTGCCTGGTGCAGCAGGGACGTGCGCAGGCCGTGGGCCGTGGCGACGAGCAGGACGTGCTCGAGGGCCTGCCCGGCGCGCAGCCAGTCGGCACGACGATCGTGCACGGTACTGAGCAGCGCGATCACAGGGCGGCGCTCGAACTTCTGGGCCGGCAGTCCCGCGAGGTGGCGCTGCGCGCTGAAGTCCCGCATGGGGAGCTGTTCATGGGCATCCTGCACCCCGAGAGTCGCGCGCGGCATCCCGAGATCGGCCCTGTCGTACGCGTCCCTGTGCACCCAGCGACGGCTCTCCGCGGAGCGGTCGGGGTCGCTGCGGTTGCGCCGCTCCGCTTCCGCGGTGACCCGCAGCAGGAAGACCTTCTCCGCGGACGTCGGGAAGGAGAGCAGGGCACCGCTCAGGTGCGCCGCGTCGGCCAGTTCGGCGCAGACAGCAGGCGGCAGCGGGCGTTCGGAGAAGGGGAACCGGCTGCTGTGGCGCCGCCAGATCGCGTCGTACAGGTCCCGGCGATGCCCCGGCGAGCGCCCCGGAGCGGCCCGCCGGGGCCGCACGCTGGCGAGCATCCCGGGGTCGTCCGGGCTGGGCAGCAGGCGCGTCACCGGTACCCACCCGCAATGAGCCACCGCGACACGGAGGTTGAAGACAGCGGCACCGACCGACAGGTGCAGCGCGCGGCCCGTCGGATCCGCCTCCCTCAACGAGCGCTCCGGCGCGGCCCACACCTCAAGGGCGCTGGTGTCGGGGTCGAGCCGGAACTTCCACGGCTGCGTATTGAAGATGGAGGGCGCTGCCACGGCAGCCGCCAGCAGCCTTTCCAGTACCGATGCGTCCAGCGTCGTAGCGCTCATGGCCGCCATCTCCTCAGCGGGTGCCGTACAAGAGTTCCTGTGACCACGGTGCGTCCGGAGCCGGCGCACGGTGCAGGGGCCGAACGACCCTTGCGCCGAGGCCGGTTCGGCCCCTGCACCGCGGGACGGCGCGGTGGCAGCGTGCACCGGGTGGGCCCCTGGGTCCCGGGGCCCGGTCCGAGAGGAGGCGGAGACAGTGGAACGAACTCTGATCGTGGGAATCGACGGCTCGGAGCCGAGCCTGCACGCGCTGGACTGGGCCGTGGACGAAGCGGTCCGGAGGGCGACCGAACTGCGCATCGTGCATGCCTCGCGCTGGGAGCAGTACGAGGCCCACCTGCCGTCCAACAGCCTCGACCGCAGTTCGCTGCAGCAGCACGCGGAGCACCTCGCGGCCCAGGGCGTCGAACGCGCCCGACAGCGTGCGCCCCAACTGACGATCACCAGCCGGGTGGTGCCGCAGGATCCGACCGCCGCGCTGGTCGAGGCCTCACGCGACGCCGGCGCGGTCGTTGTCGGAAGCCGCGGACACGGTACGTTCACCGGCCTCCTGCTCGGTTCGGTGAGCCTGCCCGTGGCGGCCCACGCGGAGTGCACGGTGGTCGTCGTACGCGGCAACGACAAGAACGTCCAGGGCGGCCTCGGCCAGATCACCCTGGGCATCGGAGACCCCGAACGGGCAGGAGCGGCGGCCGAGTTCGCGCTGCGCGAGGCAGAGATGCGAGGCACGGACGTCCTCGCCCTGCGCGCCAGGCGCTGCCCCGCCCACGAAGTCCCCGACTATCCAACGGCCGACAGCGAGGGCCACGTGGTGCGCGCGGGGAACGAGCTGATGTCCGCGCTGCACGACCCGCGCGAGGCGCACAGTTCCGTCACGGTGCGTGCGCACCCCTACGAGGGCCGCGCCCGCGACGTGCTGGTGGAGGCGTCCGCACTGTCGGACCTACTGGTCGTCGGCGCACGACGGCGCCGCAGCGGCGTCGGTCTCCAACTCGGCCCCGTCAGCCACGCCGTGCTGCACCACTCGGCATGTCCGGTCGCCGTCGTGCCGCACGACTGACAGCGCGCGCCGGGGTCCCGCCTCCTCTGCCGTCAGTGCCTGTGCAGCAGTGGATCGCGCCACACCAGCTTCGCGGGTCAGGCCCAGCACCGGCCCGAACCATCCTCCGGCCGCCGCCCACACCCGTGCGGGCTTCCGGCCGGCCGGAGGTGGGCCGCGCCGCACTCAAGGGCGTGCTTGCACGGTGGGGCACGAGGGCTGTTCGGAGTCCTGGAGTTCGGCCAGCAGGGCGCTCTGGCCGGCGAGGAGTTCGGTGAGGATGCGGCGGGCCGCGCGCAGGAGTTCGGCGACGTCGCCGCCGGCCAGCGCGTAGGTGACCGTGGTGCCCTCACGGGTGGACACGACGATGCCGGAACGGCGCAGCACGGCGAGTTGTTGTGAGAGGTTCGAGGGCTCGATGTCGATGTCGATGAGCAGATCCCGTACGGACACCGGCCCGTTCTGCAGGAGTTCCAGGACGCGGATGCGGACGGGATGCCCGAGCATGCGGAAGAACTCTGCTTTGACCTGATAGAGGGGGCGCTGCACGGGCTCGCTCACTTCCCTGGCTCGGATGAGGTTGCGAAGGAGGGGCGCGGCGGCCTCGCTCGTCGCCACGCCCGGTGCGTTGTCCGATTCTCTTCCCCGCCACGGCTGCTGGAGTCGACAGCTCGACAGATGCAAGTAATGACTTGAAGAAGTCTTCAAGTAGCGGGCAAATGAAGTGGCGTCGGGGCTCAGACTTCCAGTTGCTCCTCGGTCTGCTTGAGGCGGTGGCGGGCCATGGCGAGGTTCGAGCGGGCCTTGTCGATGACGACGTAGATGAACAGTCCGTTGCCGGACCTGCCGGCCACCGGGCGGATGAGGTGGTACTGGGTGCCCAGGGTGATCAGGATGTCCTCGATCTTGTCCTTGAGACCCAGCGTCTCCATGGTGCGCATCTTGGCGCGGATCACGTCGGTGTTCCCGGCCGCGGCGACGCTCAGGTCCAGCTGCTTGCCGCCGCCCAGGGTGCCCAGCGCCATGCCGCTGGTGTAGTCGACGACCGCGGCTCCCACCGCGCCCTCGATCTCGGTCAGCAGGGTCTTCAGCGACACTTCCACACTGGTCATGGGTCCTCCTAGGGAGAGAGGTACGAGGGCTGGTTCCAGGCCCTCGTAGAGGAACCTAGGAGGCGTATCGCCACCTCGGAGGCATATGCCCAAAGTGGTTGCGGACGGATTTTCCACGCGATATGGCACCTGTCGTGCCGGGGTGGACGGCCGCTTGTCGCGAGGGCTTCGCGTGCCTGCTGGTGCGACGTCTACTCCCCTGAGTAACTGTCGCGGCATGGTCCGCCGGGTAGGCCGGGACCCAAGGTCCATATCAGGGGATCAGACACAGGCTTCCCCCCTTGCGGCACGTTGGTTGTCGGCATCACGTGTCACTCATGCGGAACCACCGCCACGGGGCAGTCCATGTGATGGATCACCGCGTGCGCCACCGGCCCGAGGTGGGGCCCGATCGCCGCCGGCCTGTTGCGCCTGCCCACGACCAGCAACCCCGAGCCGGCGGCCGCCTTGACCACGTGGTGCGTCGGACGGCCTTCCACGACGACTTCGCGCACGGGGACCTTCGGATACTTGCTCCGCCACGGCTCCAGCACCGCGGCAAGCCGGCTCCGCGCACGATCCCTGGTCGCCGCGCGCTCGTCCGGGCCGACCAGACCCTGCCGCAACGGAACGTGCCACGCGTGCACGATCCGCAGCGGTGCACCGCGCAACTCCGCCGCCCGGAAGGCGAGGTCGACCACGGGATCGCAGTGCTGTGCCGGGTCGACGGCGAGCGCGACGTCACGGGCGGACCCACGTGTGGCCTCGGGGTGCGCGCCCGGCAGGTACTCCCGGTCGGCCGTATGCCCGGACCGCACGAGCACCACCGGGCACGGGGCGTGGGCCGCGGCCCCGAGCGCGACCGATCCTGCGAGCACCCCGCTCACGCTCCCCAGCCCCTGGCTGCCCAGCACGAGCATCTCGGCCGCCCCGGTCTCGGCCAGCAGGGCGGGCCCGGGAGCCGCCCTGAGCTGCTCCGTGGACACGAACAACTTCGGGTGCCGCAGATGCAGTTGCTCGCTCACGGTGCGCAGCGCGCGCTGTGCCCAGAACTGCGGTGCCCGCAACTCGGGCAGGGTCGCCTTCACGCCCTGCGGCGGCAGGCCCTCCCATGCGTGCACCAGGCGCAGCGGAAGGTCACGACGCAACGCTTCCCTGGCTGCCACGTGTGCCGCGGCGACGCTTTCACGGGATCCGTCGACGCCGACGACAATCGGTTTCAACATGTACGCCACCCCCTTGTGGTCGTGCCGTGCGCTTCAGCGGCTGTCACTCGACGCGACCGGGCCGAGCGCGGCCCGGCCCGCTTCGAGCCGCGCGGTCGGGATCCGGAACGGCGAGCACGAGACGTAGTCGAGACCGGCCCGGTGGAAGAAGTGAATGGAAGCGGGGTCTCCGCCGTGTTCGCCGCACACCCCGGTGGTGAGGGCAGGTTTGGCGTCACGTCCGGACTCCACGGCGCGCAGCACCAGTTCGCCGACGCCCTCTTCGTCGAGGCTCTCGAAGGGCGAGACGGCGAAGACGCCGCCGTCCAGGTAGAGCGGGAAGAAGGATGCCTCGGCGTCGTCCCGGGACATGCCCCAGACCGTCTGCGTGAGGTCGTTGGTGCCGAAGGAGAAGAAGTCGGCGAAGGCAGCGATACGGCCGGCCGTCAGCGCGGAACGGGGCAGTTCGATCATCGTGCCGATCGGGCAGTCGATGCGACGCCCGGTCTCCAGGGACACCTCGGCGAGCGCCCGCTGCACCTCGGCGCGTGCGAGCTGGAGTTCGGTCGCGGTCGCCACCAAGGGGATCATGATCTCGGCGCGGGGATCGCCGCCGTCGCGCAACCGTTGATCGACCGCCTCGGCGATCGCGCGGGTCTGCATGGCGACCAGGCCCGGGGTCGCCAGGCCCAGGCGCACGCCGCGCAGACCGAGCATCGGGTTCTGCTCGTGCAGTTTCCTTACGGCGCCCAGGAGTTCGCGGTCGCGGGAGCCCGATTGGGTGTGCGTCGCCACGCGTACGGACAGGTCGGTCAGGTCGGGCAGGAACTCGTGCAGCGGCGGGTCGAGCAGCCGGATGGTGACCGGCAGGCCGTCCATGGCGCGCAGGATGTCGGTGAAGTCGCTCCGTTGCAGGGGCAGCAGCGCTGCCAACGACGCGGCGCGGGCCTCGTCGTCCCGCGCGAGGATCATGTCCTCGACCAGGGAGCGGCGTTCGCCCAGGAACATGTGCTCGGTGCGGCACAGGCCGATCCCCCGCGCTCCGAGCTGCCGCGCGAGCGCGGCGTCGGCCGGGGTGTCGGCGTTGGCCCGGACCTCCACGCGGGCCGCCTCGTCGGCGTGATCCAGAGCCCGTCGCACGGCGCTTCCCAACTCCCCCGTGTCCGCACCGGTTTCGACCGCCTGCCGGACCTCGGAGTCCACCAGGGGCAGCGCCCCGAGGTGCACGGTGCCCGCCGTCCCGTCGACGGAGACGGTGTCGCCTTCGTGGACCACCACACCGGACGGCGTGGTCAGGCGGCGCGCCGCGATGTCGACGGTGAGCGTGTCCGCGCCACAGACGCACACCTTGCCCATGCCGCGGGCCACGACGGCGGCATGGCTGGTCTTTCCGCCCCGGCTGGTGAGCACGGCATCGGCGGCGATCATGCCGGGCAGGTCGTCCGGAGTGGTCTCGCGCCGCACGAGTACGACGTGCTGCCCCGCCCGGTGGCGCCGCACGGCGGTGGGTGTGTCGAAGACGACCGCACCCACCGCGGCGCCCGGGGACGCGGCCACGCCCCGCGCAAGCGGTACATCGGTGGAGTGCCCGGCGAAGCGCGGGAACATCAGCCGGTTCAGGGCCGCCCCGTCCACGCGCGTCAGCGCCTCGTCCTCGGTGATCCGGCCCTCGTCCACCAGCTCGTACGCGACACGGAACGCGGCCTCCGCCGTGCGCTTGCCGATGCGCGTCTGCAGGATCCACAGCTTGCCGCGCTCGATGGTGAACTCGACGTCGCACATGTCCCGGTAGTGCTCTTCCAACGTACGCAAGTGCGAGGCCAGTTCGGCGTACACGCCGGGCAGGGACGTCTTCAATGTGGCGAGCGGCGAGGCGTCGCGCACGCCGGACACGACGTCCTCGCCCTGGGCGTTCAAGAGGTAGTCGCCGTACAGGCCGGGGGCGCCCGTGGCCGGGTCGCGGGTGAAGGCGACGCCGGTGCCGGAATCCTGGCCGAGGTTTCCGAACACCATGGCCTGGACGTTGACGGCGGTGCCGAGGTCGTCGGGGATGTGCTCGCGCGAGCGGTACAGGCGCGCCCGTTCACTGTTCCACGAGGTGAAGACCGCGCGAATGGCCAGCTGAAGCTGTTCGACCGGGTCCTGCGGGAAGTCCTCTGCGCCTTCCCGCCGAATGAGTTCCTTGAACTCGCCCACCAGCCACTTGAGTTGGTCGACGTCCAGCTCACCGTCGTCCTTGACACCGGCGTCGCGCTTGCGGGCGGCGATGAGGTTCTCGAACAGCGTGGCGTCGACGCCCAGCACGGTGTGCCCGAACATCTGCAGCAGTCGCCGGTAGGAGTCCCAGGCGGAGCGCTCCTGTCCGGTGGCGCGGGCCAGTCCTTCGACACTGACGTCGCCGAGGCCGATGTCGAGGATCGTCTCCATCATGCCGGGCATGGAGAACCTGCCGCCGGAGCGCACGGAAATGAGCAGCGGCTCGTCCGGAGCCCCCAGAGTGCGCCCCGCCTCCCGCTCCAGGGACACGAGTTGCTGTGCCACCTCGACGCCCAGGTCCCTGGGCTCCTCGCCGGTGAGCAGGAACGCACGGCAGGCTTCGGTGGTGATGGTGAAGCCCGGCGGCACGGGCAGCCCCAGCCTGCTCATCTCCGCGAGGCCCGCCCCCTTGCCGCCGAGCTGGTCGGCCATGTCACGGTTGCCGTCGCCGAACGCGTACACGTATTGCTTGGGAACGCTCATGACAGGCTTCCCTTCAGCGGTGCGGGTCAGGAGTGCGGGACGATGGCGACGGGGCAGCGGGCATGGTGCATCACCGCGTGGGTGACGGGGCCGTTGTGGTGGCCGGTGCGGTGTCGCCCGGGTGCGCGCCGGCCGACCACGACGAGGCGGGCGCCCTCGGTGGCCGCCAGGAGCGGCGTCACGGCCCGGCCCTCGACGACCGTCGCGGTCACCTCCACGCCGGGGAACTTTCCGCGCCAGGTCTGCAGCACCGCGTCCTGGAATCCGTGCCACTCCTCCTGACGCTGCGGCCGTGCCGCGAGCGCGAGTTCGCCCGGCCCCAGCGTGTAGAGGGACGGGCCTCGCCAGGCGGACACGACGTGGAGACGGGCCCCCTTCAACGCGGCTTCGGCGAACGCGAAGTCGACCACCTCGTCGCACGGGTCGGACAGGTCGAGCCCGAGAATCACGTCGGCGCGTGGCTTGTCCTCGGTGCCCGGTCCGTGTGCGTGAGCGGTGGGCGTTCCGGCACGGACGAGCACGACGGGCACCGGCGCCGCGGCCGCCACGCTCTGCGCCACGGAACCCACGACGACGCCGCTGATGGCGCCGAGCCCCCGGGACCCGAGCACAAGAGCCTCGGCCTGCTCGGCGGCCCGCAGCAGCGCGGTCGACGCCGGCCCCTCCACGGCATCCGCCGTCAGGGGCACGGCCGGGCAGACGCCACGCACTCGGGTCTCCGCCCTGCCCAAGGCCGCCCGTGCACGGGCGCGTTGCGCCACGCCGGCCGATGTCGCGCCGAGGGGCACATCGGAAGCGGGGTGCGGGCTCCAGTTCCAGGCATGCACGAGCCGCAGCGGCAGGTCACGCGCCATCGCCTCCTCGGCCGCCCACTCGGCGGCGGCGAGGCTCTCGGAGGATTCGTCGATTCCGACAACCACAGTTCGCGACATGCTCGGGCACCTTCCGTGGGCTCTCCCGCTCCGGACGACCTCATGGTTTCGCTCGGCATCGGCACCCGGGAGGGGCCGCCGGCCCCCTGTCGAGGACCGAACGGCCCCTGCCTGCAAGGTGGTTGTCCTTGCGTGAAGGGCTCAGCGGTGCGCGACGACGGCAACCGGGGCTGCGGCGTGGTGCAGGACCGCGTGGGTGACAGGACCGATGTGGGCACCGACCTGCGCTCGGCGGACGCGCCGGCCCACCACGACGAGCGAGGCCTCGCGGGTGGCGGCAACGATGTGCTGGACCGGGCTGCCGCTGCGGGAGATCTCGAGGACCTCGACGTTCGGGTGCTTCTCACGCCAGGGACGCAGCGTCTCGGCGAGTTCGGCGCTCTTCTGACGCAGGACCTCGTCGTCCGGTTCGATGCCGGCGGTCGGGCCGTAGACGTAGTAGGGCGGCAGGTTCCAGCTGTTGACCGCGTGCAGGGCGGTGCCTCGACGCGCGGCCTCCTCGAAGGCGAACGCCATCACCGCGTCGTCCGGGCTGTCGGTGTCCAGGCCGAGGACGACGGGACGGTAGGCGGTCGCGGCGGACGGGATGCCGGACGGGTCCATGACGTGTTCGTCGGAGGCCTGTTCTCCCGCCCGTACGAGGACCACGGGCGTCTCGGTGTGCCCGATCACCACCTGCCCCACCGACCCCACCAGGAACCCGGCGAGGCCGCTCAGCCCACGGGAGCCGAGCACCAGCAGTTCGGTGTGTTTCGCGGCTTCCACCAGGACGTCGGCCGGCTTACCGGCGACCTGCTCGGACGTGACATCCACCCGCGGATGCCGCAGGCGCAGACCATCAACGTTCTCCCGTGGGATCCGCTCGGTCCAGTGCCGGTGCGTCTCGGGGCCGAGCAGTGGCGCCTGGGCGATCGGGTCCGGGACCGGCTCCCACACATGGACCAGTTTCAGCGGCAGTCCGCGCAGTTCCGCTTCGCGGGCCGCCCACTCCGCGGCGGCGCGGCTCTCGGCCGAACCGTCGAGACCCACCGTGACATTGCGGTACATGGTGTCCTCCTCGAGTACCGGCTGCTGATTCCAGGGTCTGCGCCGACGCCTCGCGGGAAGAGGGGCCACTGGTCCCTGGCCCCCGCCAAGGGGCCCGGGCCCGCCGGTGCGACGGCTCCAGCGCGCTCGGGCGGAGCCGCCGTGGTTCCACGTCTTCGCTGTCACGGTCTTGTTCCCTGG
Source organism: Streptomyces sp. UC4497 (assembly GCF_054871485.1). Taxonomy (NCBI): domain Bacteria; kingdom Bacillati; phylum Actinomycetota; class Actinomycetes; order Kitasatosporales; family Streptomycetaceae; genus Streptomyces; species Streptomyces sp. UC4497. The sequence continues at coordinate 57,930 of NZ_JBTYHB010000033.1, forward strand.
CCGACCAGTTCACCCAGGTCGCCGACGACGATGTCCGCGCCGTGCCGCAGCAGTCGCTCCCTGGTGCCCGGGCCGCCCGCCCGGTCCACTCCGACGACCAGCGCGAATCCGCCGCCCCGGCCCGCCTCGACGCCCGCCAGGGCGTCCTCGACGACGGCCGTGCGCCGCGCCGGGACACCAAGGCGTCGTGCCGCCTCCAGGAACAGATCGGGCCGCGGTTTGCCCGGCAGGGCGAGACGGGCCGCTTCTCCTCCGTCGACGAGGACGTCGAACAGGTCCCGCACCCCGGCCCTGTCCAGCAGTTCGGGTGCGTGCCGGGACGCGGAAGCGGCGGCGCGGGGCACCCCGGCCTCGCGCAGTGCGTGCAGCAGTCGCACGGTGCCCGGGTAGGCGTCGATGCCGTGCTCGCGCAGCCGCGCCACGTACAGCCGCTCCTTCTCCGCGGCCACGGACCGCACCCGCTCATCGGTGGGAGCGACACCGCGGGCGACGAGGAAGGCAGCGGCGCCGTCGAGGCGGGACTTGCCGTCGACGTACCGGAGGTAGTCGTGACGGACGTCGAAGGGGCGCCGGTGGTGCGGTTCGCCTGGCGGATGGTCGTGCAGGAAGGTGTCGAAGGCGGTCTTCCAGGAGGCGGCGTGCACGCGGGCGGAGTCGGTGATCACTCCGTCGGTGTCGAGCACCACCGCCGCGATTCCCCGCAGTGCGGGCGCCAACACCTCGCGGGGCGCCTCCGAACGGGCGGTGCGGGCATTCATCCGGTCCTCCTCGGTGGGCGCGGGTGCCGCAGGCCTGTCAGGAGGCGTTCGTGGCGCCGGGGGCGCGCGGCCATGGGTCACCTTCGGCGAAGTCCGGGTCCAGGCCGGGGCGGTGGCGCGGGCCCATGAGCGCGCAGTCCACGTGGACCACGCCTTCCACGGCTCGTATCAGGCGTGCGGCGACGGGAACGAGCGTGGTGTCCCGGATGCGGCCGGTGAGGGTGACCACGCCGTCGCGTACGGACACCCGGATCGACTCGATCGGAGCGGGGAACAGGTACGCGACGACCTCGCGGCGCACCTCCTCGGCGATGTCGTCGTCGGTGCGCAGGAACACCTTCAGGAGGTCGGAGCGGCTGACGATGCCCTGCAGCGTGCCGCTGTCGTCCACCACGGGCAGCCGCTTCACCTTGTTGAGGGCCATGGCCCTGGCCGCCTCCGCCAGCGTCGCGTTCGCGCGAACGGTGACGGCGGGAGCCGTCATCAGCTCCCCGGCGGTCAGCGCGCCCGCCTTCGCCAGGTCGGCGAGGCGGCTCAGCTGCGTATGACGGTCGGGGTCGCTGTCGCGGAACTCCTCCTTGGGGAGCAGGTCCGCCTCGGAGACGACACCGATGACCAGGGACTCTCCCCGCAGCACGGGAAGGGCGCTGACCTTCCACTGCCGCATGGTCTTCACGATGTCCTTGAACGCCGCTTCGCTGCCGACCGAGACGACGGTCTGGGTCATCACATCGCTCACGATGTGCGGGCTGCCGTGCATGCTGTCCTCCAGGAGGCTCGGGCGGTGCGAGAGCACCTGCACCATCGGCGTACGACGCCTGTTGTCAGGCTCGACCACCCGCACGCCGCGCCGCTTGGGCCCACCGGCCCCGTTCGGGCTTCCGACGGGCCCTCGTGGACGCACGGCCCGGTACTGTACGAGCGGTCAGGAGTCGCCCCGCCCGTGCCGCTCCCGTGATTCGGTGGCGATGACCGCGGCCTGGATGCGCCGTTCGACGCCCAACTTGCTCAGCAGGCGCGAGATGTGGTTCTTGACGGTCTTCTCCGCGAGATAGAGCCGCCGGCCGATCTGACGGTTGGTGAGGCCTTCGCCGATGAGGTCGAGGATCTGCCGCTCCCGCTCCGTCAGGGCCGACAGTGCGTCCGGCTCCGCCTCCTTGGGCCGGTCGCCGCGCAGCCGCGCCATCAGCTTCGTGGTGGCGCTCGGATCGAGGAGGGACTGGCCGCGGGCCACGGTGCGCACGGCCGAGACCAGGTTCGCCCCCTCGATCTGCTTCAGCACGTACCCGGACGCGCCCGCCATGATCGAGTCGAGCAGTGCCTCCTCGTCGTCGAAGGAGGTGAGCATGAGGCAGGCGAGTTCGGGCATGCGCGAGCGCAGATCCCGGCAGACGCTCACCCCGTCGCCGTCGGGCAACCGCACGTCGAGCACGGCCACGTGCGGCCGCAGCGCCGGCACCCGCACCAGGGCCTGTTCGACGGTGCCGGCCTCGCCGACGACGGTGATGTCCGGCTGATCCTCCAGCAGATCGTGCACTCCCCGGCGGACGACCTCGTGGTCGTCGAGCAGGAAGACCCGGATCGGGGTTTCGGGCGCGGGCGGCTCGCTGTCCGTCATCGAAGCGGCTCCTGTCGTGCGTCGGCGGTCACTCGTGCCGGGCCGTCCCTTCGGGCTGTTCGGGACAACCGTCCGTTCCAGATCCTTCGCGTTTTCGGGCCCGAAGACCAGGGCCGGTCGGCCCTTTCGCCGAACGCCGTGGCACACGGCGTGCCGCACGCCCCGCGTGGACCGTCCGCTCAGTCGTGCGGGATCACCGCGACCGGGGCGGCGGCGTGGTGCATCACGGTCTGCGTCACCGGACCGATGTGGGCGCCGAACGTGGTGCGCCCGTTCCGGCGTCCCACGACCACCAGGGACGCGTCGCGCGAGGCCTCCACCAGGTGCGGTCCCGCGCCCCCGATGACGGCCTGCGCCGCCACGTCGACGGCGGGGAACCTCGCACGCCACCCACGCAGCACACCGGTCACGTCCTGCCTGATCCGGGCGGCCAGTTGGGCGTTCGACTCGGGGTCGAGCACGCCTGCGTAGCCGTAGTAGTACGGCGGCGGGCTCCAGCCGTGCACGACCCGCAGTCCCGTGCCGCGGCGGACGGCAGCGTCGAAGGCGAACCCGACCACGGCGTCGTCGGGGTGCTCCAGGTCGAGTCCCAGCACGACGTCCCGGTACGGGGTGACGGCCGACGCCCTCCCGGCGATGTCCGTCGCGTGCTCGTTCTCCGCCCGCTCCCCCGCGCGGACGAGGACGACGGGCACGTTCACCCGGCCGACGACTGCCAGCGCGACCGAGCCGACGACGAACCCGGCAAGGCCGCTCAGCCCGCGCGAGCCGAGCACCAGCACCTCGGCCTCCCCGGCCGCGGCCAGCAGTGCGGGCACGGTGTCGTCGTCGGCCTCACGCGTGCTGATCGGCAGTTCGGGGCGCTGCTCCGCGATCGCGGAACGGGCGTCGGCCAGCATCCTCTCGGCCCAGCCGCGCTCCGGGGCGTTCGCCGGAAGGGGCATCCCGCCCAGCGGGGCTTGGGCGTAGGGCTGCCACTTCCATGCGTGGACGAGAACCAGAGGAAGAGAACGCAACTGCGCCTCGCGGGCGGCCCAGTCGGCGGCGGCCAGGCTCTGCACGGTGCCGTCGAGCCCGGCGATGACGGTTCGGGACATGGGCGAACCTCCTGCGGGTGAACGGTGGCCGGGTCGGCGCGGCCGACCGTGCCGGGCGAGGGCGGCCTCGCTCCACCACCACTGTCCACCCTGTTGGGGCCGTGCGGCCCCAACCTCTGAAGCGATGACGGGAAGGAACGACGGGCACATGTTTCTCGCCCTCGACGCGGACGACGCCGTCCTGGTGCGCACGTCCGCCGATTCCGAGCTCGCCCGGCTCGCCGACGGCGTCGCGATCGCCTTCGAGGCGGACGCGATCGACGTCCACCGGCGATCCGGCTGGAGCGTGATCGTCACGGGGCAGGCCCACATCGTGACCGACCCAGTCGCGTGCGAACGGCTGGCACGGGTCGGCCCGCGGTTCTGGGCGGCGCTGAACCGCGACCCGGAGGGCGGTCCTAAGTGACGGTCAGGATGTCGCGGACCGAGCGGCGTGGAGTGGCCGGTCCCGACGGCCCGTAGCCGAGGCGGAGAACCATCTGGACATGGCCCATGGACGACAACGGATCGCGCGCCAGATTGCGCAGTTCCGGCGTTTCGAGCGGGTGGGAGGTCAGGCAGGTGGCCAGCCCGCCCAAGGTCGCCACGAGCAGGACCCGCTCCATGGCCTGCCCCGCGCGCAGCCAGTCCACCGGCCCGTCCTCGGCCGTCCCCAGCAGCGCCAGATGGGGGTCGTCCTCGAAGGCCGTCGTGCCGCGGTCGGCGACCGGACGTCGGCCCGCGAAGTCGCGCACCGACGCGCCGCCCCGGTGCGGGCGTGGGCCGAAGGCGTACTCGGGTACGCCTTCCGTCGCCGCGTCCGCCTCGTCTCCGAGCCGGGTCCACCGCTCGACGTCCCGCAGGCGGTCGGGAGTCAGTCCGTCACGCCCCTCGGCGTCGTGAACGAGATCCCGCAGTACGTCCCTGTGCCAGGCCTCGGGGAAGATCAGCCGCGCCTCCTCGAGACGTGCGGCGCCCACGAGCGCGTTGCGCACCTCCTCAGGGATGTCCTTCTCGGCGAACGGCCAGCGGCTGGTGTGCCGTTGACGGATCGCGGGATACAGCTCAGCCGGCACGTCGGTCCCGTCCGGCGGAACGGGATGGTCGAAGTCGACGGTGGCCAGCAGGAGTTGGTCCGCGGCGTCCGGCAGCAGACGTATCCGGGGATGCAGTCCCGCATGTGCCGCGGCGACCCGCAGATTGAACAGGGCGGCGCCGCAGCCGAGGTGGAGTGCCCGGCGATCGGGGTCGGTCGTCGGCATGGCCCGGTCGAGATCGCCCTCCAGCCGCAGCGTCCGGCTGTCCGACCGGTAGTGGAACCGCCACGGCTGGGCGTTGTGCATGGAGGGCGCGGCGCCGGCGTCCCGGACGAGTGCGGTGAGGGACGCGCGGTCCGGCGGAGGGATCGGCATGGGTCCTCCTCGGCAATGGTTGTCGGCCATCCGTAGAAACCATGCAGGGGCGTGGGCCCGTACCGGGATGGGCCCATCGGACCTTCCTGCGGCCCAGCGGCCCCCTGGTCGACCTCCAGGCTGAAGCTCTCGTGGCCCTCACCCTGAGGCGCGACCGGAGCAACAATGGGCGCAGGCTCCGGAACGCCAAGAGCACGGCGGTCGGCGCGAACCGACCGCCCATCCGTACAAGCACTCGACTTCCGGCGGGGGCAGTCCGGCATGATGGGCCCCCGGGGGACCGGGCGAGGGGGCCAGATGGGGCAGCAAGCGCACGATCCGGACAGGTCTCCGGGCGTCGGCTCGCCCACCTCTCAGCTGCGCCTCGACACGCTCATGGAGGATCTGCAGGAGCAGGTTCAACGAGTGCGCGCCACCCAGAACCGGGTGCACACCCTCCTCGACGCGGTCCTGGCGATCGGCAGCGATCTGGATCTCGACGTGGTCCTGCACCGGATCGTCGAGTCCGCGATCCACGTCGTGGACTGCCGCTACGGCGCCCTCGGCGTCGTCGGTGAGGAAGGCGGCATCAAACAGTTCATCACCATCGGGATCGACGACGAGACCATCACGCGCATCGGCCACTACCCACGGGGCGAGGGCATTCTCGGCCTGCTGATCCGCGACCCGCGCCCGCTGCGCCTTCCTGTCCTCAGCGATCATCCGGACTCGGTCGGCTTCCCTGCGGGCCATCCCCCGATGACGACGTTCCTCGGCACTCCTGTGCAGGTCCGCGACCAGGTCTTCGGCAATCTGTACCTGACCGAGAAGAGCGGCGGCCGGCAGTTCGACGAGGACGACGAGGCGGTCCTGCGCACCCTGGGCGCCGCGGCCGGCGTGGCGATCGACAACGCGCGGCTGTACGACGACGCCCGGCGCCGCGAACGCTGGCTGACGGCGAGCAGCGAACTCACCCGCACCCTCCTGTCCGGAGCGGATCCCGGCGAGGTGCTGCACTCGTTCACCGCCACTGTCCGCGAGCTCGCCGGCGCCGACCTCGTCACCCTCGCCGTTCCGGTCAGCGACACCGGGGACCTCGTCGTCGAGGCCGCGGCGGGCGTCGACGCCGAGCAGCAGCACGGCCTCGCCCTGCCCGGCGGATCGAGCCTGGCCGCCAAGGTGTTCAGCTCCGGGGAGACGATCGTCAGCCCGGCCCTGAGCGAGGACACCCGGGCCGAGTCGGAACGCGTAGCCGCTCCCCGCCTGGGGTCCGCGTTCCTCATCCCGCTCGGCACGCGGGACCAGGTACGCGGCGTTCTCCAGGTCGCCAACCTGCAAGGCCGCCCGACCTTCCCCGACGCCACCATCGCGATGATCACCGGCTTCGCCGACCACGCCGCTCTCGCCCTGGAGATCGCCGAACACCGCCGCGAGACCGAGCAGTTGCTCGTCCTCAACGACCGCGACCGGATCGCCCGCGATCTGCACGACCTGGCCATCCAGCGGCTGTTCGCGAGCGGTCTCAGCCTGCAGTCCGTCCTCAACCGCCTCACGGACCAGCCGGAGACCGCCCAGCGCGTACAGCGCGTGGTGGAGGACCTCGACGACACGATCAAGGTGGTCCGCTCCACCATCTACGCGCTGCGCGAGGCGGACCATTCGGACGCGACCGCGCTCCGCGCCCGGCTGGTCGCCCAGGTGAATCACGCGGCCGAGACGCTGGGCTTCACTCCGTCGCTGCGCATGAGCGGGCTGTTGGACACCACGGTCCCCGACCAGCACGCGGAACACCTGTTGGCCGTACTCCGCGAGGCGCTCTCCAACACCGCACGCCATGCCGGAGCCACCGCGGTGGAGATCTCCGCCGATGCGACGACCGACCGCCTGCGGCTGCGTGTCACGGACAACGGCCGCGGGCTCGACCCGGCGGTGACGCGCCGCAGCGGCCTGACCAACATGGGCACACGCGCGGAATCCCTCGGCGGCACCTTCACCGTCACCCCCGGCGATCGGCGGGGAACCGTCCTGGAGTGGACCGTTCCGCTGGATTCCGGACCCAAGCGTCAGTCGGCCCGCACACCCGCCGAGTGATCGGGAACGTAGGTCTGCAGCTCGCGTGGCGTACGCCGGTAGCCCGTCGTCGGCGGCCGTGGGGGCAGGTCGACCGCGGGCGGCGGAACGTCCCGGTAGGGCACCGTGGTCAGCAGGTGAGCGATCATGTTGAGGCGGGCGCTGCGCTTGTCGTCGCTCTCCACGATGTACCAGGGCGACTCCTGGACATCCGTGTGCACCAGCATCTCGTCCTTGGCCCGCGAGTACGCCTCCCAGCGGGTGATCGACTCCACATCCAGCGGCGACAACTTCCAGCGTCGCGTGGGGTCTTCGAGGCGGCGTCGGAAGCGCTGTTCCTGCACGGCGTCGCTCACCGAGAACCAGTACTTGCGCAGCAGGATCCCGTCCTCCACCAGCAGCCGCTCGAAGATCGGGCACTGCTGGAGGAAACGCCGGTGCTCGGCCGGAGTGCAGAAGCCCATCACGTGCTCCACACCGGCGCGGTTGTACCAACTCCGGTCGAACAGCACGATTTCCCCAGCGGCGGGAAGGTGCTCCACATACCGCTGGAAGTACCACTGGGTGCGCTCCCTCTCGGTCGGCGCGGGCAGCGCCACGATGCGCGCGACCCGTGGGTTGAGGTGCTCGGACACCCGCTTGATCGTGCCGCCCTTGCCCGCCGCGTCCCGGCCCTCGAAGACCACCACGAGGCGGGCGGCCTCGGCCCGGACCCACTCCTGGAGCTTCACCAGCTCGGCCTGCAGCCGGTACAACTCCCGCTCGTACGGCGCCCTTTTCACCGGCTGCCCCCTCATGTCGGGCGGACCTGTCCAGAAGCGACCTTACGGAGGGGGTCCCGCGCGAGGTCAATCGTCGCGGGCCACACATGGCTTCGCGGCGGACCCGGTCCGATCACGCGGGCACCACAGCCACAGCACACAGCCCCGCCCCAACGGCGGCCTCCGCATTCGGGCCCAATCGCCCGGCACGCCGCCGGCCCACCACGAGCAACTCGGCGCTCTCCGCGGCCCGCAGCAGCGCATCGGCAGGCACCCGACAGTGGAACACATCCGGGAGTACCCGCACCTCGGGGTACTTCTCGCGCCAGGGCCGCAGCGTGTCGGACAGCCTCTGCACCTCCTGGTCCTCCCACGTGGCACGATCCTTCTCCGGAACGGCGAACGGAAGCGCCGCCACCGGGCACTTCGGGTAGCTCCAGGCGTGCAGAACGTGCAGCGGAGCTCTACGCAGACGGGCTGTACGCAGCGCGAAGTCGAGGGCCCCGTCCGCCGGGTCATGGGCATCCAGGCACAGCGTCACCTTCCCTGACCAGCGCCGGGCTCCCGGTGTCGCGTATGACGTCGGCACGAGCACCACGGGCGCGGGGCACCGGTCGGCGACGCCCCGCGCCACCGCCCCCAGCCGCGGCCCGGCCGACCCTCCGGCGCCCCGTCCCCCGACAACGAGCAGTTCGGCGCCCTCGCCAAGCGCGGCCGACCCCACGCCCGGCGGGCCCACGTCCACCGCCCGCAACGGCAGCGCGCGCAACCGAGCCTCCCGCGCCGCCCACAGCCTCGCGGCCTCACTGCCCGCCGAACCGTCGACACAGACAACCACCGCACGAACCATGCCGGTTCACCCCCTGACGGGCCGCTCGATCCGCCGTTCCTTCCCCCTTGAGGCTGAAGCCTCCGCTCAAGGACGAGCAGGGGTCGGATGGTCCTCAACAGAGGGCCGGCAGCCCCTCCCGAGCGCCATGCCACGGGCGAACTTCTACGGCCCGCCGCCGGATGCGGCCCCCTGGGAGGGATTCGCCCTCACTCCTCGCTGGGCAGCACGCGGGTGCCTCCGATGGCGCCGAGCCAGGCGGCCGAGGACTTGGGCGTGCGGACAAAGGTCTCGCGGTCGACAGCGATCAGGCCGAAGGTCGGCGCGTAGCGGCCCCATTCGTAGTTGTCCAGGGCGCTCCAGTGGAAGTAGCCGCGGACGTCGATGCCGTCCCGCATCGCGGCGGCCAAGGAGTCCAGGGCGCCGGTGGTGTAGTCGATGCGGCGGGCGTCGTCGGCGGTCGCGATGCCGTTCTCGGTGACGATCAGCGGGGTGCCGCCGCTGACGGACGCGCTGTGCCGCAGGGCATGACCCAGCGCCTGCGGGTAGTACTCCCAGCCCATGAGGGTGCGTTCCGCGCCCTCGGGTACGGGCAGCCGGCCGTCCGGGCCGATGAGGGTGCGGGTGTATGCCTGCACGCCGAGCCAGTCGTCGTCGCGGGCGGCTTCGAGGAAGACGTCCACACGCGGGCGCCGGAAGGCCGCGGCGGCATCCTCGGCACCGGGCACGGGCTGGCACACCAGATTGGCGACGGACCAGCCCGTACTCGCCTGCGGCGCAACGGACTTGACCGTGTCCACGGCGCGGGCGTGCGCCCGTATCAGGGCATCGGTGGTGGCCTCGTCCGGCGCCGGCGGGTTCTCGGCGAAGTCCACGGGCTGCCCGGAGGCGAGGGCCGTCTGCGCGGCCGCCATGACGGCGAGGATGTTGGGCTCGTTGATGGTGCACACGTGTGCCACGTCCGTGGCGAAGATGGGTGCCGCTGCGGTGAGGTAGCGGGCGAAGAGTTCGTCCGATCCGGCGGCGGCCCAGCCGCCGCGCTGGGCGAACCACCGGGGCGCGGTGAAGTGGTGCAGGGTCACCAGGGGCCGCAGGCCCCGCTCGCGGGCGCCCTCGACCATGCGCCGGTAGTGGGCGATGGCGGCGCGGGAGAACTCGCCCGGGGCCGGTTCGATGCGGGCCCATTCGATGCTGAACCGGTAGTCGGTGAAGCCGAGTTCGGCCAGCAGGTCCATGTCCTCGCGCCAGCGGTGGTAGCTGTCACAGGCGTCGCCGCTGGGCTCTTTGACGTACGGGATTCCGCTGTGCTCGAACTCCCACCAGTCGCTGTTGGTGTTGCCGCCCTCGATCTGGTGGGCGGCGGTGGAGGCGCCCCACAGGAAACCGTCGGGCAGACGTCGTGCGTGCGTCATGAGGTGGTTCTCTCTTCCGTGTACTGGTGTGGCCGTGTGGTGAAAGCGTCAGGTGGCGGAGTCGAGGGCCTGTTCGCGGCGTGCGTGCAGTTCCTTCTGAACCCGGGCCACGTCGTCGGCGTACGAGCGGTGAAGGAGCGTCAGGAAGGCGCCGTTGATCAGCATCAGGACGACGAGGGCCCACAGGAAGACCGTGCGCAGTCCGACGGCGTCGCCGAGGAAGCCGGCGCCGAGGCTGTACGCGGCCCAGGCGATCGCCTCGAAGACGGAGACGTACAGGGCGAACGCGGCGCCGCGCAGTTCCGGCGGGGTGATGGCCATGACCATGGGGCGGTTGACGCTCGGGTTGATGCCCTGGGTCGCGCCCATGAGGGCGAAGAAGACGCAGAACACGGCGATGCTGTCGTAGCCGAACTGGGTGCCGAAGCAGGCGAAGAGCGCGAAGGCGAACTGGGCCGCCTGGAGGACCGCGACCAGGCCGTGGCGCGGGCTGCGCCGGGTGGCCCGGTCGGCCGCGAAGCCGCCCAGCAGCGTGCCGAGGAAGTAGCCGACGCCGAAGGGCAGCAGCACGATCGACGCCTTCTGGGTGCTGAAGCCGTAGACGTCCACGAGGAAGACGACGCCGAAGGTGCCCACCAGGAGGTGTCCGGACAGCAGCCGCGAGACGAGCAGGATCACCAGGCTGCGGATCCTGAGGAGCGAGAGCGCCTTGGTCCAGGTGAGCTTCGCCTGGGCGTCGCGGGTGGCGCGGTCGAGGTCGGCGAGCTGCTCCTCCGACGCGCCGTGTCCCGGGTCGCGGAACCCCGCCCAAAGGGCGAGGCCCAGCAGGATGTTGAAGACGCCGATGCCCCACAGGCCCCAGCGCCAGCCGTCGTCGACCCCGGCCAGCTGACCCTTGAGGGGACCGATCACCGCGGTGGCCAGGGAGACCGCGCCGTAGACCACGCCGACCGCGCGGCCCCTGGATGATCCGCCGAAGAGGTCGCCGATCAGCTCGGTGATGATGGGGTTGGCGGCCGCGTAGCCGGCTGCCAATACGGTGTAGAGGATGAGGAGTTGGGTGAAGTTCTGCGAGAATCCCGCGGCCACGCCCCAGACGCCCCAGAGTCCGGTGGCCACGACGAGGACGCTCTTGCGTGACCAGCGCTGGGCCGCCCAGACCCAGAAGGGTCCGGTGAAGGCACCCACGATCTTGGCTGCGGCGGTCAGTGTCCCCAGCGCACCCAGCGAGACCCCGAGGGACTGCCGGATCAGTGGGAAGAGGCTGCTGACGAGGCTCGCTTCGGTGCTGTCGACCAGCATCGTGCCGCCGAGCAGGGACAGCTGTCGCCAGCGTCCCTCGACCCGAGGCTCGGCTTTGGGCGTGACGGGGCTCTGGCTAAGCTCAGGCATCGCGCCTTCTCTTTTCTCTGCGTTCTTCTTGGCGGGAGATCTGCGGGAGGGAGAGGGCAATCGCCGGTGACGGGGCGGCAACCCCGTCACCGGCTCAAGCGGCCGTAATGTGCTCAGAGTTGAGCCAGTTCCTCGGCCACCAGGCGGAGGTTCGACGGCGGGAACAGCGCGCCCGCCATCGCGGCGACGTCGATGAGCGGGGTCGGCCCGATCATCTGGAGGAGCTCCGAGTCGGCGACGCCGGGCAGGTGCCTGCGCAGAACCTCGACGGCGACCGGGTCGGAGATCAGCGCCGCGAGCGGCGTACGCAGCGAGAGGCGGCCCTCGGGGAAGTCCTCGGGGCGGGGCAGCGGTTGGGCGGCCCGTTCGGCCTGCTCGCGCTGGGCCCGTACCAGGAGGTGCTTCTCCGTGACCGGGCCGTGGGCGGGCAGACCGAGGCGTTCGTACTGGCTGGGCGGGGCGTCGCCCGCGCGCATCAGCTCCACCAGATGGGTGGCCATGCGCAGTTCGGCGTCGTCGTCGACCAGCGGAGTGTGCTGCTCAGGGTCGGTCTCCAGGTCGAAGAGGAGCGTGCCGTGGTGGTACGGGTTGACGAGGGTGCGGCCCGGCACGCGCAGGGTGCGGACGTTCTTGGTGAAGTCGAACGGCTCGGCCAGTTCCAGGTCCACGAGTTCGGCGGGCGAGAAGCGGCCCCGCATGTGGGTCGGCATCAGCGTGTGCTCGTACAGGGGCGTGTTGTCGGGTGAGGCGGGCGCCCGCATGTAGACGTAGCGGCCGTCGGTGACGTTGACGTGTCCGCCGTGGATGCCGAACAGGCCCGCCTCGCGCACCGGGGTGTCCTCGGCGACCGGGAGCGGCGCGCCCTGCATGTCGGTGGGCCGGTCGACGCCGAAGAACTCAAGCAGGGTCGGTGCCACGTCCACGGTCTGTACGAGTGCCGAACGCCGTTCGCCCGCAACGCGGTTGCGCGGGTCCCAGGCGAACAGCGGCAGGTGCACCAGTTCGTTGAACCAGGGCTGGACGCTCTTGCCCCACCAGCCCTTCTCGCCGAGCAGCAGCCCGTGGTCGGTGTTGACGATCAGCAGGGTGTCGTCCCACAGCTCCAGCTCGTCCATGGTGTCCAGGACCCGGCCGAGCGAGTGGTCGCACATCGACAGGAGCGCCCCGTACTCGAAGCGGGCGTGCTCCACCTGGCCGTCGGTCTCGACGACGCGCTTGTAGTCGGGCCAGTCGAAGTGCGGTCCTGTGTAGTCGTGCGGGTAGAGGTCCTTGTACTGCTGGTGGCTGAAGAACGGCTCGTGCGGGTCGAAGGTCTCGATCTGCACGAACCACCGGTCGGCGTCCTTGTTCGTGCGGACGAAGTCGAGGCCCGCGTCGAAGGTGAGGGTCTGCGGGTGCCGGTCCTCCGTCGCCATGTGGGGGCGGTTGACCCAGTCCTGGCGGTAGGAGCCGAAGCGCATCCGCTTCAGGTCCTCGGGTATCTCGGGGTCGGCGACCTGCCCCTTCCACGGGTCGCCCTCCTGCCCGCGGAAGAACTCCCAGGTGTTGTAGCGGCCGTGGTAGGTGGCGCCGCCGTCCTCCCAGTAGTGCGGATGGTCGCTGACGAGGTGGGTGTAGACGCCGTTCTGCTTGAGCAGTTCGGGCATCGAGTCGTCGAACGGCTCGAGCGGTCCCCAGCTGCGGTGCAGGAAGTTGTGCCGACCGGTGTGGAGTTCGCGGCGGGCCGGCATGCAGGGCATCGATCCCGCGTAGGCGTTGTCGAAGGTGACGGCCCGCTCGGCGAGTCGCGCGAAGTTCGGGGCGTGGGTCCAGTCGCCTCCGTACGGCGGCAGCATGTGCCGGTTGAGGCTGTCGAACATCACCATGATGGCCCTCATCGGACGGGCTTCCCTTCTGTCAGGCTGCGCAGGGTCCGCTCCAGCCAGGCGACCCAGCGGTCCATGGCGGCTGCGCCGAGCGTGTGCAGAGCGTCGTGGACCTGCAGGTCGAGGTCCTGGTCGAGGCCGGGTGCCGGGTCTTCGTAGAGGAGAGTGCGATCGCGGTCCCGGTTCTTGGCGATCTGCGCGCGGCGGTGATCGAGTTCCGTTTCGACGATCCGGATCGCGGCGTCCCTGTCGAGCGGGGCCGCGACGCTGAACCGTGCGAGGAAGTCGATCTCCTGGAAGCGGCTGGGCGGCTCGTAGGGCGAGCGCACCCATTCCATGAGGACCTCGCGCCCGCGCGCCGTGAGCCGGTACACCTTGGCGTCCGGGCGGCCCTCGCGCGCGTCGACCTCGTGCCGCACCCAGCCGTCGGCCTCCATCTGCCCGAGCTTGCGGTAGATCTGGCTGTGGTGGGCCCGCGCCCACAGGAACTGCCCTTCGATCTCGAGCCACTTGCGCAGGTCGTACCCGCTGTAGGGGCGCCGGGCCAGCAGGCCGAGCAGGACGTACTCGAACTTCACGGGGGTGGACTCCCTTGTACGGACGCTGCGTTCGCTGCGTTCGCCGTCTTGCTATGTGCAGTTTCACCTAGGTGAGAATTCATATATCCGCGTCATGACGACGTCAATGGGTTGTGCGGGCCGACGGCCGCTCCCACCGTCTCGACCAGTTCCTGTACGTCGTCGAAGCTCAGGGGAACGATCGGGAGCCCGGCGAGCTGGCTGAGGCGCATGTTGGCCACCATCCGCTGGCGGGAGCTTCCCTCCTGGGGGTAGGCGTCGCCCATGGCCTTCTGGACCCGGCTCAGCAGTGCCTCGACGGCCGGGCCGCCCACGGGGTGGGCGAGCCATACCGCGACGGTCGAGTCGGCGTCCGGCTGCTCGGCGTACGCATCACCGTCGACCGGGACCGTCGCGGTCAGCCGGATGTCGCGGCTGGAGGCCCCGACGTGGATACGGTGGCCGGCGCCCTCGACGAGCCAGGTGCCGGCCGCGGTGTCGAAGTAGGCGAGGTCGGCGCGGGCGATCCGGACGGTGATGTCCCGGGTCTCGCCGGGCGTGAGCCACACGGTGGCGAAACCCTTCAACTCCCTTACGGGGCGACGGGCCCGCTCCCCCGGCGCGGCCACGTACACCTGGACGACCTCGTGTCCGGCCCGCTCCCCGGTGTTGGTGATCGCCACGGTGACGTCGAGCCCGCCCGCGTCCGGGGCCACCCGCAGATCCGCGTAGCCGAACGTCGTGTAGGACAGGCCGTGCCCGAAGGGGAAGGAGACCGCCATGTCGCGGGCGTCGTAGTGGCGGTAGCCGACGAACTGGCCCTCGCTGTACGTGACATGGCCGTTCTCGCCGGGCCAGGCCAGGTACGCCGGGGTGTCGGCGAGCCGCAGCGGGATGGTCTCCGCGAGGCGGCCCGACGGGTTCGCCCGGCCGAACAGGAGGTCCGCGACGGCCGATCCGCCCGCCTGGCCGGACAGCCAGCCCTCCAGGACGGCCGGTACGTCGTCGATCCATCCGGACAGGCGCACGACGCCGCCGTTGGCGAGGACCACGACGGTGTTCGGGTTCACCGCCCGCACCGCTTCCAGCAACTTGGTCTGTTCCAGCGGAAGTTCGATGTGTTCACGGTCGTAGCCCTCGGACTCGTAGCTCGGCGGGAGGCCGAGGAAGAGGACGGCTACGTCTGCCGACTCGGCCGCGCGGACGGCCTCCTCGTGCAGCGCGGCCACGTCGGCGTCCGGAGTGTCGACGGGGAAGCCGGGAGCGAAGGTGACGCGCGCCGCGGGCGCGGCCTCGATCACCGAGGTGAGGGCGTCGTCGAGCCGGGTCGGGGTCACGCGCGAGCTGCCCTCGCCCTGGTAGCGGGGCGTGCGCGCGAACTCGCCGATGACGGCAATGCGTTGGGACGCTGCGGGATCCAGCGGGAGGAGCCCGCCGTCATTCTTGAGCAGGACCGCCCCGCGTGTGGCGACCTCGCGGGCCAGGTCGTGGTGGGCGGCCGGGTCGTAGGAGGCGTCGGGGCGCGCGTGCGCGGCCGCCTTGCGGGCGAGGGCCACGACCCGCTCGGCGCTGCGGTCCAGGGCTTTCTCGGGGAGTTCCCCTGATTCCACCGCCGCGACGGCCCGCGCGGGGCCGGTGCCGGACGAGGTGGGCATCTCCAGGTCGAGCCCGGCCGCAAGGGCCCGCGCCCGGTCGACGACGGCGCCCCAGTCGGAGACGACCAGGCCCTCGTAGCCCCATTCGCCGCGCAGGACGTCCGTCAGAAGCCACGGGTTCTGCGAGGCGTGCACGCCGTTGACCCGGTTGTAGGCGCACATGACGGTCCAGGGCTCGGCCTCGGTCACGACGCGGCGGAAGGCCGGGAGATAGATCTCGCGCAGGGTGCGTATGTCGATGTCCGCGCTGACCGACATGCGGCCGGTCTCCTGGTTGTTCGCGGCGAAGTGCTTGACCGAGGCCCCGACGCCCCGCGCCTGCAGTCCTTTGACCCAGGCCGTTCCCAACACCCCACTGAGCAAAGGGTCTTCGGAGAGGTACTCGAAGTTGCGTCCGCACAGCGGGCTGCGCTTGATGTTGACGCCGGGGCCGAGCAGCACGTGCACGCCGTGTGCGAGGCACTCGCGGGCCAGCGCGTCACCGACCCGCCCCGCGAGGTCGCTGTCCCAGGTGGAGGCCAGGGTGACGGCGGGCGGGAAGCAGGTGGCCGGGGCGCTGGCGTTGATGCCCAGGTGGTCGGCGTGGGTGTCGTTCTGCAGCCGCAGCCCGTGCGGGCCGTCCGAGAGGCGGACCGCCGGGATGCCCGCGTCCGGGAGTGCGGTGGTGTGCCACCAGCCCGCGCCGGTGGTCAGGTCGGCCTTCTCTGCGAGGCTCAGCCGGGCCACCGTCTCGCCGGGCGTCCGCGTCGGCTGGTTCGGGGTGTTCATGTCTTCTCCTTGGAGCGGGGTGCGGGTTGGTGCCCGGTACGGAGGTGGTGGTGATGGTCCGCCGTGGTCATCGGACGCTCTTCACCCGCAGGACAGCCACCGCGCCGAGCAGCGCGAAGGCCAGGGCGAGGGGGAAGAGCGTGCGGTATCCGCCGAGCCAGAGGACGACGGCTCCGGCGATGGCGGGCGCGAGGACCTGCGGCAGGGTGGCCGCGACGTTCACGACGCCGAGGTCGCGGGCGAAGGACCGTTCGGACGGCAGTACTTGGGAGATGAGGGCGGTGTCCACGCCCTGGAAAGAGCCGAAGCCGATGCCCACCAGGAAGGCCATCGCGGTCATGCCGGTCATGGTGGGTACGGCGAACGGGATGAGCATGGCGCAGCCGATGAGGGACGCCGAGGCCACCACGAAGACCTTGCGCCGGCCGAGCCGGTCAGAGAGGGGGCCGGTGACGACTGCGGCCGGGAGCAGTCCCGCGACGGCGGTCAGCGCGAGGACGGGTACGCGGTCGATCGCCTCGTCGCGCAGGCCGATGTAGTCCTGCAGGATGTAGAGCTTGTAGCCGAGGACCAGGAAGTACGCCAGGTTGGTGCTCAGCCTGCTGACGAACACCCAGAAGAAGTCGGGGTGCTTGCGCGGGTGCGGCAACAGGCCGCTCAGGAACTCACTTACCTGGAAGGGCTCTTGGGACGCTTTTCGGCTCGGGCGCTCCGGGTTGAGGGTCACGAGGACGACCGCCAGGGCCGTGGCGAGCAGGGCGAGCACCACGTACGCCGTGGTGATCCGGTCCTCGAAGGCGGCGGCGAGGATCTGGCCGAGGAGCGAGCCGCACATGGAGCCGAGGCCGGTGACGGTGGAGAACAGGCCGCGCCGCTCGGGCGGCACCCGGTCGGGCATGACGGCCGAGAGCGGGCCCGCCGCGAAGTTGTAGCCGATCTGCACCAGGCACCACAGGGCCAGCATCGCCGGTACGGAGTGGGCGAACGCCATGCCGACCAGGGCCAGTCCACCGGTCACCACGCCCGCCACGATCCAGGGCCCGCGCCTCCCGAAGCGGCTGCGGGTCCGGTCCGAGACGGCTCCCGCGACGGGCTGGGCGACCATCGCGACGAGCGCGCCCACCGTGGTGACGACCGCGAGCGCGCCGACCTTCGCGTCCTCGCCCACCGTGCGCTGGACCTGGAGGGCCAGCAAGGTGCCGGGGACGGCTCCCCATACGAGGGCGATGCCGAGGTGGGCGGGGCCGATGCATGCCATCAGGCGTCTCAGCGCCCGGCCGTCGACCGGCGGGGCGGCCGATCCGGCCGGCTCGGCAGGGAGCGGGGAGGGAGCACGGAGCTCGTCAGGGGGTCTCGCCATCGGGACCTTCTTTCGGTGGGCCGCACGGGGCCGCACCTGCGACTGCCGAGAAACAGTACGGCGTACTGTTTTTTCGGGCAAGGCTTTGCACAGGTGGAATGGCCGCCGCATAGGGTGGCCGCGTGACAGCCAGAAACTCCTACCCCAAGGGGGTCGCCAAGCGGGAGGAGATCCTCAAGGTCACCCTTGAGATCTTCGGCCGCGAGGGCGAGCGGAACACCACGCTGCGGACGGTCGCCAAGGAGAGCCACATCAGCCTGACCGGGCTGATGCACTACTTCGAGTCCAAGGACCACCTGCTGACCGAGGTCCTGCGCGCCAACGACCGCGCGGCCGAGGCGCGCTTCAACGATCCGGAGGCCGTTCGCGATCCGGGTGAATTCCTGGCCAGGGCCCTGACGGTGAACGCCGCGAACGCCGCCCGCGTCCGGCTCTACGTCACCCTTGCCGCGGCCTCGACCGACCCCGCGCACCCGGCCCACACGTACTTCAGGGAACGCTTCGCCCTGCTGCGCGCCACGATCGCCGAGCACCTCGAGTCCGAGCAGCGGGCCGGCCGGGCGAACCCCGGGCTCGACCCGCACTTCACCGCCTCTGCCCTCGTCGCCGCGACCGACGGCATCCAGCTCCAGTGGCTGAGCGACCCCGACATCGACATGGCGGACCACGTCCGGGGGGTCTGGCGGATGCTCACCGCGGCGCCCGGCCCGCCGGGCGCCGCCGAATCACGCGCCTAACACCTCAGACACGGTCGGCCACGTCGTGGCCCGTAACCGCGCGGGCGTAGGCGCACAGAGCGGTGATCACTTCGGTGCGGGAGCGGCGGCCTGCGAGGATCTCCATCTGGTAGCCGTCCTCCATGGCGACGAAACTCGCGGCGAGCAGGCGCGGCGGGTCCTGGAGGGTGAAGTGCCCCTGGGCCTGCCCGAGGACCAGGATTCCTGAGTACACGGCGATCTGACGCTCCGTCAGTGCGCTGTCGAGGGCCGCGGCCCGGGCGTCGCGCAGGCACCGTGGCCAGTACTCGAAGAGCAGCCGGGTCAGCGTGTCGTCGGAACCGCTGGCGACGCCCATGTCGATGCAGGCCGCGAGTTGGTCGCGTGCGTCGGTGAAGCGGTTCGCCGCGCGTTCGCGTTCCTGGCTGTAGCGCTCGATGGCCTGTTGGTAGGCCTCGTGGACCAGGGCGTCCAGGTCGCCGTAGTAGAGCACCGCGGCGGGGGTGACCCCCGCCTCGTCCGCGATGTCGCGCAGCCGCAGGCCCTCGAGCCCACGCGCCACGAGGGCGCGCTCCACCGCTTTGCCCAGCTCGGCCCGGCGGGCCTCCTTACTGCTGCCCTTCCTCGCGGCCACACCGTTCCTCTCACCGTTCTGTTGTACGCAGATTTAACGATAGCCCGGCAACTATTGACGGGACAACGACCCACGTCTTAAATCTGCGTTTAACAAACCTGCGGCTTACGGAGGCTCCATGCCCGACCCGACCGACGCCGAGGCCAGAACGGGATCCGCGCCCGCCCCGGACAAGGGGTTGCGCGGCGGTGCGGTGGGCCTGCTCGCCTCCGTCACCCTCGGACTGTCCTGTGTCGCCCCGGCGTACAGCATCGCTGTGACCCTCGGCTTCGTGACCCTGACCGTCGGCCATCTCGCGCCGGCCGCACTGCTGCTGGGTTTCGTGCCGATCCTGCTCACCGCGTTCGCCTTCCGTGAGCTGAACCGCGAGATGCCGGACTGCGGCACCACCTTCGTGTGGACCACCCGCGCGTTCGGGCCGCTGACCGGCTGGCTCACCGGCGGGTGGGTGGTGCAGATCGCCACGCTCATCGCGATGACGGCCCTCTCCCAGGTCGGCGCGAGCTACCTGCTCCAGCTGCTCGGCCTGCACTCCCTCGCCGACAGCAGTACCGCCGTGGCGATCACCGCGGTGGCACTGCTGGCCGCGGTCACCTCCATCGCGTACCGAGGCCTGCAACTGGCGGCCTCCGTCCAATACGTGCTGCTCGGGCTGCAGTTGGCCGCCCTGCTCGGCTTCGGCGCCGCCGCCTTCGCCCGCCACGGCGCCGTCACCCCGTCCCTGGCCTGGCTCAACCCCGTCGCCGTCGACGGCTTCGGCCCGCTCGCCGAGGCGGTCATGCTGTGCCTGTTCATCTACTGGGGCTGGGACGCGCTGATCACCGCGAACGAGGAGACCCGCGACGGGGAACGCGTCGCGGGCCAGGCCGCCGTCATCTCCACCCTCGTACTCCTCGGGACCTACCTGTTCACGGCCTTCGCGGCGATCAGCTTCGCCGGTACCGGCACCGGCGGGACCGGGCTCGGCAACCCCGACAACGCCGCCGACGTCCTGTCCACACTGGCCCCGCCGGTCCTCGGCACGGCACTGGCCAAGGTGATGCAGCTGGCCGTCTGCGTGTCCGCGGTCTCCGCCCTGCTCACCAGCCTCGTCGGCTCCTCGCGCGGCACCCTGTCCATGGCCGCCCACGGCGCCCTGCCCGCGGCCTTCGCCCGGGTCCACCCCAGGCACCGCACCCCCGGCTTCGGCACCGTGTTCATCGGCGCGACGGCCGCCTGCCTCCTCGTCGTACTCACGCTCGTCTCCACCGACTTCCTCGGCGACGCCATCCTGTGCATCGGACTGCTGATCGCCTGCTACTACGGCACCACCGCGCTCGCCTGCGTCTGGTACTTCCGGGGGCGCCTGCGCGACTCGCCCCGCGACCTGCTGCTGCGCGGGATCCTGCCCCTGCTCGGCGGGCTGATGATGCTGGCCGCCTTCGCCCGCAGCGCCCACGACATGTACGACCCGGCCTACGGCAGTACGTCCTTCCACGGCATCGGCGGAGTCTTCCTCCTCGGCGCCGGCACCATCGTCACCGGCGTCCTGGCCCTGATCGTCGTCCGCACCCGCTTCCACCGTTTCTTCCGCGACGGCCGCACCACGGTCGCCGAACTCACCATCACCGAGGACTGAACAACCCATGCGCACGCTCGCCATCGCCGCCGTCCAGACCACCCCCGTGCCCCACGACCTCGAAGCGACCTGGCAGCGCTTCGCCGATCAGGTCCGGTCCACGCGCGACCTGTTCCCCCACGTACAACTCGTCGTCGTCCCCGAGCTGTTGCTCGCCGCCGAGGGCGCCCTGCTGCAGCCGGCCCCGGACGACTGGATGGAACGGGCCGCCGTCACGGTCCCGGGCCCGCTCACCGACCGGATCTGCGCCCTGGCCGTGGAGACCGGCCTGTGGCTGATCCCGGGAAGCGTGTACGAGCGCGCCGAGGACGGGCACATCTACAACACCGCACTGGCGATCTCCCCGGAGGGCGAGATCGCCGCCCGCTACCGCAAGGTCTTCCCCTGGCAGCCGTACGAGAAGACCACCCCGGGCCACGAGTTCACCGTCTTCGACATCCCCGGCGCCGGCCGCGTGGGCCTGGCCATCTGCTACGACGGCTCGTTCCCCGAGACGGTGCGCCAACTCGCCTGGCTGGGCGCGGAGATCGTCATCCAGCCCACCCTCACCCCCACCCGCGACCGGGAGATGGAACTGGTCTGCGCCCGCGCCAACGCCTGGACCAACCAGGTCTACGTCGTCAACGTCAACGCCGGTGACCCCGCGGGGGTCGGCCAGAGCGCCGTCGTCGACCCGGAAGGCATCGTGCGCCAGCAGGCCGGCCCCGGCGAGGAGACCCTCATCGACGTCCTCGACCTCGACACCGTCACCCGGGTCCGCCGCTACGGCTCCGCGGGCATCAACCGCCCGTGGAGCCAACTCGCCCGATACGGGGAGTCGGTGAAGCTCCCGATGTACGGCGGCGAAGGCATCCGCACACCGGACTGGCTCAAGAGCGAGGCCCCGTGACAGCTCCCTGCATGAGAGGCGTCGGCTGGGCGGCCGGCCGGTGGTCCGGTGTGTAGGCCCAGGGGCGCAGGCGCTCCAGGGCCTTGCCGATGCGGAAGACGGTCGGGTCGTCGTAGGTGTGGCCGACGATCTGGACGCCCGTCGGAATGCCCCAACTGGAGTGGCCGCTGGGCACGTTGAGGACGGGGCAGCGGTTGCTGATGTTGAAGGGCAGGGTCATCGCCGCCCACAGCGGCTCGCCGTGGTCCTCGCCGTTCACCACCAGGCGGCCCAGGAGGTCGTCCCCGGCGGGCAGTCCGGGGACGGCCGTGGTCGGGCAGATCAGCGCGTCGAAGGGGGCCATCGCCTCCCCCAGTTCGCGCTGCAACCGGGTCTCCACGCGCAGGCCGTCGAGGTAGCCGACCTGCTCCCGGGCGACGGCCATGGTGTCGGCGAAGGCCGCCGCGTACGGCGACATCCGGTCGCGGTGCTCGGCTTCGATCTCGCGGACCAGGGCGCCGAAGATGGTGGAGAAGTGTGCGGCGACACTGATGAGGAGATCGTCCTTGGTCCACGGGAGTTCGATCTCCTCGACGATCGCGCCCGCGTCGGTGAGGGCGCGGGCGACGGCGCGGGTATTGGCCTCGATCTCCGGGTGGACGTCGTAGGCGCCCAGGCGCAGGCACAGGGCGATGCGCATCCCGGCGACCGCGTCGTACTCGGTCGGCAGGACGAGTTTCGGGCGCAGCGACACGTGGTCGCGCGGGTCGGGTCCCGCCAGGACGTTGGCGAAGGTGATGCAGTCGTCGACGGTGCGCGCCATGGGGCCGTCGCCGCGGTAGTGGTCGGCGGACAGCGGTGCCACGCCGGGGATCCGGCCGTACGGGGCCTTGAAGCCGACGGTGCCGGTGAAGGCGGCGGGGATACGGGTCGAGCCGCCGATGTCGGACGCGGAGGCGAGCAGCGCGGTACCGGCGGCGAGGGAGGCACCGGCGCCGCCGGACGAGCCGCCGGGCGTGAAGTCGGGGTTCCACGGATTGCGGGTGACGCCCCACAGGCGGCTGTGGGTGAAGGTGGCGATGGAGAACTCGGGGGTGGCGGTGCGCGCGTGGATGATGCCGCCCGCGTCCAGGATCCGGTCGATGACCGGGGCGTTCTCGGTCGCGGTGTTGCCGACGTTGACGAGGGAGCCCTCGGTGAGGGAGCGCCCGGCGATGGCGTGCTTCTCCTTGGTGGCGACCGGGATGCCCTCCAGCGGGCGCGGCGCCAGGCCGCCCTTGCCGAGGAAGCGGTCCTCGGCGTGCCGGGCCTGGTCGAGTGCCTCGTCGTAGAGCTGCTCGGTGAAGGCGTTGATCACCGGTTCGGTCTGTTCCGCGCGGTCGATGACCGCGCGCATCAGCTCCACCGGGGAGAGTTCGCGGGCGTCGAAGAGCCGTCGGGCCTCGGTGGCGCCGAGGTAGGCGAGATCCGTGCCGGCGTCGTTCGGGTTCATACGGACTTCCTTTACAGGTAAGGGATGTGAGGAGGTGTCAGGCGAGCAGTCGTGTGAGCGCGGTGTTGATCCAGGCCGTCGCCTCCCCTGCGGCAGGACTGATGTGGTCCATGGCGTAGAAGCCGTGGACGAGGCCGTCGAACCGCCGGTGTGCGAGGCGTACGCCGGCGCCGCGCAGCGCTTCGGCGTACGCGTCCCCTTCGTCGCGCAGCGGGTCGTACTCCGCGGTGGCCACGACGGCCGGAGCGAGCCCGGACAGGTCCTTCGCCCGCAGGGGTGCGACACGCGGGTCGTCGCCGTAAGCGGCGGAGGCGGGGTCGGAGGGGCCTGCGCCGAGGTACTGCTCGAAGAACCAGTGCAGTTCCGTGGTGGTGAGGAAGTGGCCTTCGCCGTTCTCGGTACGCGACGGGTAGGCGCCGGCCATGTCCGTGCTGGGGTAGACCAGCAGCTGGGCGGCCAGGGGCAGTCCGTCGACGTGGGCCTGCTGTGCGCACACGGCGGACAGCGTCGCCCCCGCGCTGTCGCCGCCGACGACCAGCCGGGCGGGGTCGCAGCCGAACGCGTCCACGTGCCGCGCGACCCAGGTGAGGGCGGCGTACGCGTCCTCGACCGCGGCGGGGAAACGATGCTCGGGCGCGAGCCGGTAGTCGACACTCACCACGACGGCGTCGACGTCGCGGCACAGCGTCCGGGCGTGCACGTCGTGCGTGTCGAGGTCGCCGGCCACCCAGCCGCCGCCGTGCAGGTACACCACCGTCGGCACGGGCGTCAGGGCATGCGGCCGGTAGACACGGGCCGGGACGGAATCCGCCAGCACCGTCGAGGTCACCGTCGCGACCTCGGGCCGCGTGGTCGGGACGCGAGCGTCGACGGTCAGCGCCCGCAGCCGTGCTCTGGCCTGTGCCGCAGCGTTCCCTCCCGGTTCCGGGGCGTCGCCTTGCTGGAGGCTTCGCAGGAACGCGGCGATGTCCGGGTCCAGGGGCACGTCACTTCTCCTGTCGGTCGTCGGCACACAACCAGTGCGCTGCTGCCGCGAGCAGCGCCGTCACGCCGGTGTGGATCGTGGGTTCGGGTACGGGGGCGAAGTACGGGGAGTGGTTGGCCGGGACCGTGTCGGGCAGGCCGTCCGTCAGCAAGGCGTCGGGGTCGATGTGCGCGAAGAGGGCCGGGTCGCCGCCCCCGAAGTGCCAGAAGACCGAGGGAACACCGAGGGCGGTGCCGAAGGTGCCGAAGTCCTCGCTGCCGGTGAGGGGTTCGGGAAGGGTGAACACCCGTTCCCTGCCCAGGACTTCGGCGATCGCGGTCAGTACGGTGCCGGTGGCGTCGGCGTCGTTGACCGTGACGGGGAAGGAGTGGAGAGCGGTGATCTCGGGCTCCTCGGGCGCGCCGGACGCGGCCGCCTCGGCGCGGACGATCCGTTCGACGGCCGCCAGGACCCGCTCACGTACGGCGGGAGTCGTCGAGCGGATGTTGATCCGCAGCTCGGCGGTGTCCGGAATGATGTTCTCCTTCGTGCCCGCGTGCAGCGAGCCGACGGTCACCACGGCGGTCTGCGCCGCACCCACCTCCCGGGAGACGACTGTCTGCAACCGCATGACGACCGCGGCGGCCATGACGATCGGATCGACGGTCGTCTCGGGCGTGGAGCCGTGTCCGCCGCGGCCGTGAAGGCGGACCCGCAGGCTGTCGGAGGCGGCCATCACCGGCCCGGGGCGGGTGCCGACGAGACCGACGGGGGCCGGGGACACATGCTGGCCGAGGCAGACATCGGCGCGCGGGAAGCGGTCCGGGAAGCCGTCCGCGATCATGGCCGGTGCCCCGCCGACCTCCTCCGCCGGCTGGAACACCGCGACGACCGTGCCGCGCCATTCCCCACGGGCGGCGGCAAGTTGGGCGCTCGCGCCGAGCAGACAGGTGACGTGCATGTCGTGGCCGCAGGCGTGCATGACGGGAACCTTGATGCCCTCACCGTCGACGCCCATCTCCTGGGAGGCGTACGGCAGTTGCGTCCGCTCCTTGACTGGGAGCCCGTCCATGTCGGCGCGGAGCAGGACCACCGGGCCCTCGCCGTTGGCCAGGACCCCGACGACGCCGGTGCCGCCGACGCCCTCGGTGACCTCCCAGCCCTGCTCGCGCAGCCGTTCGGCGACGACTGCTGCCGTGCGGAACTCCTGGAAGGACAACTCGGGGTGGGCGTGCAGGTCTTCGTAGAGGGCGCGCAGGCCGGGCAGCCGGTCCGGGAAGCCGGACAGCAGGCGCGCGGCGGGGGCGGTGGTCATGAGTGTTCCTTTGCGGGCGCGGGGAGTTCGGGTGCGCCGGTGGCGGCCCGGAAGGAGGTGGCGTCCTGCGGGGTGAGGAGTGCCATCACGAGTGCGATGGCCGCGCCGAGCACCAGGGAGGCGAAGGCCACCTTGAACGAGAAGGCGTCGGCGAGCGCGCCGATGACGGGTGGGGCGACCATGCCGGCCACCTGGCCGCCGAAGATGATCGCTCCGCTGCCCACGCCGACGTCCTCGGGCGCGAGGCCGCTCAGCGGCACGGCGAGGATCGGCATGTAGCAGAGGGAGACGGCGGTCGTGGCGAGCGTGCCGAAGACGATGAAGCCGGTGAGCGACGGCGAGAAGACCATGAACAGCAGCGTGATGGCGGCCGCCGTCATGCTGGGCACGATCACCCTGCGGTGGTGGCCGCCAAGGCGGTCCGCGAGCCGCCCGCCGACGACGATCGCGCCGGTCGCGGCGAGGCCGGGAATCGCCACGAGGGCCCCGGTCGAGGCGAGCGAGACGCCGTACTCCTCGCTCACATAGGACGGGATCCACGTGCTGAGACCCCACACGATCAGGCTGTAGCCGAACATCATGGTGCTGAAGCGCCAGATGACGCCCTTGCGCAGGACGCCCCCGGCTCGCCGCCGGTCGACACGGGGCTCCGGGGCCACCACCGGCAGCGGCGCGGGGAGCCACACCCGTATCGCCACCAGGACGAAGACGCCGAGCGCCGCCGTCGAGAAGAACGCCGAGCGCCAGCCGAAGGCGGCGATCAGAGGTGCGACGAGGAGCGGGGTGAGGACTCCGGCGAGGGCGTTCGAGCTCATGATCACGCCGTTGGCGCCCATGCGCTCGGCCGGTGTGGTCCGCTCGACGAGGACCTTCATCGAGGCGGGCGGGAAGACGCCCTCCGCGGCGCCGAACGCGAACCGCATCAGCAGCAGGACGGCGAACGACCAGGCGAAACCGGTCAGCGCGGTGAACACCGACCAGGACAACAGAGCCCAGAGCATGATCCGCCGGGCGCCGTACCGGTCGGCGAGCAGGCCGCCCGGAATCTGGCACAGGGCGTAGGCGAGGAAGAACGCCGACACGATCAGGCCCTGTTCCCCGCGGCCCACGTCGAACTCGTCGCCGATGGAGGGCAGGGCCAGGTTGATGACGAGCCGGTCGGCGTAGTCGACCAGCCAGGCGGTGAACAGCAGGACGATCGTGATCCGCACGGTTCTGCGGACGGGCTGAGGGGGCGGAGCTGACACGCGGCACTCCTTCGACTCCGGGCGGCCGAAGCCGGGGCTGGGCATCGGCCGGAAGTGCCCCTACGATCCGGTCCGTGACAGGAATCCCCGGAGAATTGCAGGAAAACATCTCAAGAGGAGCCACGGTCCCCGATTCCCGCGCGACCGGCGCAGGTGCTCCGTTCTCCGAGTTGGACCTGGCCCTCGTCGACGCGCTCCAGGCCGCTCCCCGGGCACCGTGGTCCCGGATCGGCCGGGCCCTCGGCGTGGACGCGACCACGGCGGCCCGCCGCTGGGAACGGCTGCGCGCGGACGGTCTGGCGTGGGTCAGCGCGTACGACTCCGCGAAGGCGACGACCGTCGCCTACATCGAGGTCAGGTGCCGGCCCCGGGCCGTGGAGTCCGCCGGCGCCGCCCTGGCCGACATGCCCTGGGTCTTCAGCGTCGACGAGACGGCCGGCGACTTCGACCTCCTGGCGTCGGTCGTCGCGGCCGACCTGCCCTCCCTCGGCCGCTCGGTGCACGGTCTGATCGGCGGCCTGAAGGGCGTACGGTCCACCCGCACACGCCTCGGCATCACCCTGTACAGCGAAGGCGGCGACTGGCGCATGCGGGCCATGGCACCGTCCGGCGACACGGAACTCTCCGCCCCGCGCACCTCGCACCCGATCGCGTACAGCGCCCACATGCACCACCGGCCGCCGCCCGAGGACCAGGCCCTCCTGGAAGCCCTCGGTCGCGACGGACGCCTCGGCTACACCGACCTGGGCACCGCGACCGGTATGAGCGAACACACCGCCCGGCGCCGGCTCCAGCGGATGATCCGGGACCGGGACATCACCTTCCGCTGCGACCTGGCCCACCCCCTCGCCGGGCTGTCGACCGTCGTGCTCTACCGCACCGCGGTCCCGCACACCCACCTCGAGGCCACGGGCAACGCGCTGGCCCGGAGGGAAGAGGTGCGCCTGGCCGTGTCCGTCAGCGGCTCCGACAACCTCCTCGTCATGGTCTGGCTGCGCGGTCTGCACGCCATCGACCCCTTCGAGGCGCACCTCGCGGACCGCTTCCCGCACCTGAAGGTCAGCGACCGCACCGTCTTCCTCCACTCCCGCAAACGCATGGGCCGGCTCCTCGACACCACCGGCCGCGCCGTCGGGCACGTCCCCTTCTCCTTGCCGCAGGTCTGACCTCGCGCCCTCCCTAACCTGTTAGGTATGTTCGTGTGAACATAGGCGGGGTGTCGATGGAGACGACCCCCGACGACCGGGAGGACCCGAGCCGAGATGAGCGATTCCCGCGGCCCCGCGCGCTGCTGCATGCCGGCCGGCGGCGGTCCGGCGGCCGCTTCCGTGTCCATACCCCTGACCGCGACGTCGGGCCCGGTGCGCGACGAGCGGGGGATGGTGTCACTGCCGGGCGGCGAGTTCCTGATGGGCACGGACGACGCCGAGGGCTTCGCCGGGGACGGCGAGGGGCCGGTGCGGGCCGTGCGGCTCGACCCGTTCCGCATCGACGCGTGCGCGGTGACCAACGAGCGGTACGCGGCCTTCGTCGCCGCCACCGGGTACCGCACCGACGCCGAACGCATCGGCTGGTCGTACGTGTTCGCCGGCTTCCTGCCGGCGGCCCTGCGCCGCGGTGCGCCCCGACCGGAGCGCACCCCCTGGTGGTGCGGGGTGCGGGGCGCCGCCTGGGGCCGGCCGGAGGGGCCCGGCAGCACGCTGGAGGGGCGCGGGGACCACCCGGTCGTGCACGTGTCCTGGAACGACGCCGCCGCGTACGCCGCGTGGGCGGGCAAGCGGCTGCCGACCGAGGCCGAGTGGGAGTACGCCGCTCGCGGAGGTCTTGAGCAGCGGCGTTACCCCTGGGGCGACGAGCTCGACCCCGACGGCAGGTACCGCTGCAACATCTGGCGCGGCACCTTCCCCGCGAAGAACACCGCCGCCGACGGGTACCGCGGCACGGCGCCCGTCGACGCGTTCGAGCCGGGCGGCTTCGGCCTGTACAACACCTCCGGCAACGTCTGGGAGTGGTGCGCCGACTGGTGGACCACGGACCACGGATCCGCCCGGCCGCTGGTCAACCCCCAAGGCCCGCACGGCGGTTCGGACAAGGCGATGCGCGGCGGCTCGCACATGTGCCACGTCTCGTACTGCAACCGCTACCGCGTCGCGGCCCGGACCGCCAACAGCCCGGACAGCTCCAGCGGGCACGCGGGTTTCCGCTGTGTGGTACCCGTGTGAAGAGTCTTGACACCGTCCGGGCGGCGGGCGAATCTGAGCCTTGCTAGATTCCTGAGAACATAAGAGGTTCGAATGCAGCTCGACTACGTGATCCTCGGTGCACTGGCGCTTCGCCGCCTGTCCGGTTACGACCTGCGCCGCTGGATGGAAGGGCCGGGCCGGTACATCGGGTACGGCGTCAAGCTGCCGCAGATCTACCGTCGGCTCGCCACCCTGGTGGAGCGCGGCTGGGTGGACTTCGACGTCGACCCGCGCGAGGGCCGCCCGGACGCCAAGGTCTACCGGCTCACCGAGGAGGGCGAACAGGCGCTGCTCGCGTGGGCGCGTTCCCCGTACGAGCCGTCGCTGCGCCCCATGGACCCGGAGTTCAAGCTGCGCTTCGTCTTCGCCGGGCAGCTCGACCCCGAGATCGCCCTGGACGTTGTCCGCACGGAGCTGGCCCACCGGCTCAAGCACGACGCACTCAGCGCCGCCGTGCCCGTCCCCGTCGAGTACGAGCCGCAGATCGACGGTCTCGACGCGGACTGGGCCCGCGAGGTGCACACGATGGCCCACGAGCACGGCTACACGTCCACGGCCTCCTATATCGCCTGGCTCCAACTGACCGAGGCCCGCCTGGAGGCGCGGCTCGGCCGCTGACCCCGACACGCCTGAAAGACCCCAACACCCCCACACCCCATACCGCTTCCGCGTCACGTGACGAGCCCGACCGCCACGTGACGGTCCGCCCTGCCCGATCCCCTCCCGGGAGCCGCACATGCGCATCATCTACGTCGACGTGGACACCCTCCGCGCCGACCACACCACCCCGTACGGATATCACCGGCCCACCACCCCCAACCTGCAAAAGCTCGCCGACAGGTCCGTCACCTTCGACCGCTACTACTGCTCCGACTCACCGTGCCTGCCGTCGCGCACCGCCCTGACGAGCGGTCAGTTCGGCATCACCAACGGGGTGATCGGGCACTTCGGGCCCGCCGCGCAGTTCCGCCTCGACGCCGGACACGGCCCCGAACCCGACCGGCCGCTGCTCGGCCAGCACCTCGGCCTGGGCGGGTACTACACCGCCGCCGTGTCCGTCTTCGCCGAACGCCACCGCGCTTACTTCTTCCACGCCAACTTCCGCGAGTCGATCCGCGCCACCGACCGGATGGGCGACGAGGAGGCGCACGACGTCAACCGCGCCGCGATCGACTGGCTGCGCCGGCACGCGGACGACGACAACTGGTATCTGCACCTGACCTATTGGGACCCGCACACCAACTACACGCAGCCCGCAGAGTGGACCGAGAAGATGGCCGCCTCGGGGCCCGTGCAGTCCTGGCCGGACGAGGAGACGATCACCGCGCACGCCGAGGTGTACGGCCCGCGCAGCGCCCTCGACCTGCACTACTCGATCCGCGGCGCGGGTACCTCGCCCGTCCCGCACAACATGCCGGACGCGATCCGCTCCCGCGCCGACTTCGAGCACCTGGTCAACGGATTCGACGGCGCCGTCGCCTACTGGGACCACCACTTCGGTCAACTCCTGGCCGCCCTGGAGGAGTTGGGGATCGCCGACGAGACCGCGGTGATCGTCAGCGCGGACCACGGGGAGTCCTTCGGCGAGCTGGGCTCGTACGCCGAACACGGGCACGCCAGCGAACCCGTCCAGCGCGTCCCGCTGATCGTGCACTGGCCGGGGCTCACCGACCGGCTGCCCGACGAGGCCCGCCGCAACGACGCCCTGCTCTACAACATCGACCTCGCCCCCACCCTGTGCGAACTGCTCGACCTGGACGTCCCGGCCGGCTGGCAGGGGACCTCGTTCGCGCCCGCGATCCGCGGCGAGACGATCGACTCGCGCGAGTACCTCGTCCTCGGGCACGGCGCCCACACCTACCAGCGCGCCGTCCGTACCCGCGATCACCTCTACCTGCGCACCTACCACCCCGGCAGCTTCCGCACCGAGTGGGAGCAGCTCTTCGACATCACCAAGGACCCTTACCTGACACGGGACTTGATGGTCGAGGAGCCCGACCTCGCCGCACGGATGCGGTCGCATCTCGCCGAGTGGTGGCACGAGTACGCGGGCCGCCCCGGCGCCCTGCCCGACCCCATGCAGACCACGCTGCAGACCGGGCCCACGTACTACAACGACCCCGCCCGCTACGCCGCGCACCTGCGCGCCACCGACCGCGCCCACCTCGCCGACGACCTGGAGCAGCGCCTCGCCACGCTGAACATCCCCGTGTCCTGGCACGCCCCCGACCGCCCGCGCACCGCCGAGCTCCTCGAGCGCTGGGTCCACCTGCTGCAGACCCGCGACCAGCGCGCATCCACCCGGTAGGACGGCTGCGCCGCCCCATCCACGCACGCACCCCCGCACCGGCGAAGGAGCCGTGATGCCGACCGACGCCGTACCACCGGTGCCTCCCGCACCGCCGCATGCCGCCCCGCCGCTCACGAAGGCACCACCGCCCGGAGCTGCCCGCCGGTGGCGACAACTCGCCCTGCTGGGCGGGCTGTTGAATGTGGACAACAGCGAGTCCAGTGTCCAGTCCGTCCTCTTTCCCGCGCTCCGCGCCTCCCTCGGCCTTCCGCTCGCCGCGCTCGGCCAGCTGGTCGCCACGAGCAAGCTGATCACCGTCGTCGCCGGGCCCCTCTGGGTGGCCCTGGCCCGCCGATGGCCGCGCAAGAACGTCCTCGCCGTGTGCTGCGGCTTCTGGGGTGTGTGGACCGCGGCCATGGGACTGGCCCAGAATTTCGTCCAGCTCCTCGTCCTGGGCACCATCGCCTCGGCCGGGATCGCGGGCGGCGGACCGCTCGTCAACGGCCTGGTCGCCGACCTCTTCGACGACGCCGACCGCGGCCGCGCGTCCGGCGTGCTGTACGGCATCGCCGCTCTGGGCCTCGGTGTCACGGGGCCGCTGCTCGGCCTGCTCTCGGACGTGGAGAACGGCTGGCGGTACGGATTCTTCGCCTCCGGCGCCGTCCAGGTGGTCTTCGGCGTGCTGATCCTCGCCTTCCTCCGCGACCCGGGCGTCGGCGCCACGGACGGCGCCGGCTCCGGAGCGGCCGCCGTGGCCCGGCTGACCCGGGCGCAACTCCGCGGCCTGCTGCGCAACCGCACCCTGATGCTGATCTGCGTACAGCGCCTGACCACCGGGCAGTTCATCCTGATCAGCTTCGGGGTCACCTTCCTGGTCGACGAGCGCGGCTTCAGCAACGCCACCGCCTCCCTGGTGACCCCGGCCGTCACCGTCACCTATCTGCTCGGCACGTTCCTCGGCGGCTTCGTCGCCGACAGGGTCCACCGGCGCCGCCCGCGCACCGGCCGGATCGCGGCCATGCAGACGGCGATCGTCGCCTATGCCGTGGTCGCCTACGCCGCCACCCAGATCGACTGGGGTCCGATGTGGGCGTACATGGTGGTGTTCAGTCTGGTGGGCGCCGCGCAGAGCGTCACTCCCGGCATCAACCGTCCGGTGGTGATGGCGGTGGTGCTGCCCGAACTGCGCAGCGCGGCCTTCGCGTTGATGCTCTCGGTCGAGGCCGCCGGGTGGGCCGTCAGTTCCCTCCTGGTCGGTTACCTCGGCGACGCGTTCGGCCTGCAGACGGCATTCCTGTGGCTGGCCGTCGTCCTCATGCTGGCCAACGGCGCCCTGGTCACGCTGCTCTACCGGCCCTACGTGCGCGACGCCGCGGCCGTCCGGTCGGAGCTGACCCGCCGCGCCGCCGTCGGAGGAACGAACCACGCATGACCACCGCCACTGCGATCACCCAGACCCCGCCCACGGAGAACCCCTGATGAGTACCCGCACCACCCGCCCCAACTTCCTGATCCTCATGCCGGACCAGCTGCGCGCGGACGCGCTCGGCGCCTTCGGCAACCCGCACGCGAGCACCCCGCACCTCGACGCGCTCGCCGCGCGCGGCACCCGCTTCACCAACGCCTACGTCCAGCACCCGGTCTGCTCCCCCAGCCGCGCCTCGATCCTCACCGGCTGGTACCCGCACACCGCGGGCCACCGCACCCTCACCCACCTGCTCAAGGACCACGAGCCGAACCTCCTGCGCATCCTCAAGGACGCGGGCTACCACGTCACGTGGGCCGGCATGCGCGGCGACACCTTCGCACCCGGCGTCACCGAGTCCAGCGTCGACGAGTACGGCTTCTCGACCTGGCCCACCCGGCTCTACGACGGGGAGTATCCGGAGGGCGCCTGGTCCCGCCTGTTCTACCGGGGCCGGGTCCCCGACGACGGCGGGATCGACCCCGACGAGGCCGCGGTGCGCACCGCCGAGCAGTGGCTGTGCGAGCCCCCGCGGGACCGGCCGTGGGTACTGTTCGTGCCGCTGGTGGCACCGCACTGCCCGTTCCAGGTGGAGGAGCCGTGGTTCTCCCGGTTCGACCGCGACACGGTGCCCGACCCGGCCGCGCCCGGCGATCCCTCCGGCGAACCGCGCTACCTGCGCGCCGTCCGCGAAGCCCACGGCCTGGACGAGGTCACCCCCGAACAGTGGCGCGAGGTCGTGGCCACCTACTACGGCATGGTGTCCCGCCTCGACGACCAGATCGGCCGCATCAACCGAGCAGTTGAACAGGCCGGCGCCGCCGACGACACCGTCACCCTCTTCTTCGCCGACCACGGCGAATACCTCGGCGACCACGGGGTGATCGAGAAGTGGCCGTCCGCTATGCACGACTGCATCACCCGCGACCCGCTGATCATCAGCGGTGCCGGCCTCGGCGAAGGCGGCCAGGAGTGCGACGCGATGGTGGAGATGATCGACGTCCTGCCCACCGTGCTCGATCTCGCGGGTGTGCCCGCACCCCACCGCCACTTCGGCCGCAGCCTGCTGCCACTGCTGCGCAACCCCGCGGCGCCCCACCGTGAACTCGCCTTCACCGAGGGCGGGTTCACCATCGAGGAGGAACCGCAGATGGAGCGCGCGGACTTCCCCTACGACCTGAAGTCCGCGCTCCAGCACGAGGATCCGACCCTGGTGGGCAAGGCCGTCGCCGTCCGGGACCGGGAGTGGACGTACGTGTGGCGGCTGTACGAGCCGCCCGAGCTGTACCACCGGGCGAAGGACCCGCACGAGCGCACCAATCTCGCGGGCCGCCCCGAACACGCCGACATGGAACGGCGCCTGCACGACGCCGTGCTGCGCTGGCTGGTGGAGACCTCCGACGTCATCCCGACCGACCCCGACCCGCGCCGACCCGACGTGTCCCTGCCCGCCCCGGCCACACCCGCCCGGTCCTGAACGAGGGCATGCCGACCGGCCGGACGCCCGGATCTCTGCCATGGCCTGCTCGAACGCGGGCGCGTCACCGACCTGCCCAGAGACCTGGCCGGCACCCACCCCCATCTCGGACGGCACTCCAGGGCACCAAAAGGCGTGCGAACACCGTGATCCCCTCGCCTGGCATGGCGGCCAAACCGGTTAACCCGGCAGCAGACATCCGGCACTCTTCCGAAACGCTGAACTCGGCGAACCAATGTCTGCGTTCGCGAAGTGAGAGTTTAACGATCCGGGCAGGGAGAGTTTTTAGCGCAACGAGCAGAGCGGAATTATTCCGCACCCACGGGCCACCACGGCGTGCTACTGTCGTCTCAGTTGCAGTTGTGGTTCCCGAAAACTTCAAGTGCTCCTGGCCGCATACTGCGGTGGGGGCACTTTTGTATTACCGGTCACTTCCGGGCGGGGTAATCATCGCGGCGACACGGCGTCCACACAGTGCGGACATCCGTTGTACTGCCCCAAAGGAGATTGACATGACTACTGGCACCGTGAAGTGGTTCAACGCGGAAAAGGGTTTCGGGTTCATCGAGCAGGAGGGTGGTGGCGCTGACGTGTTCGCCCACTACTCGAACATCGACGCCCAGGGCTTCCGTGAGCTGCTCGAAGGCCAGAAGGTGAACTTCAACATCGCGCAGGGCCAGAAGGGCCCGACGGCCGAGAACATCGTTCCCGCCTGACGCCAACGCGCACTTGCAGCTGGGGCCCGCATCCTTCGGGGTGCGGGCCCCAGCTGCAGGCATTTTCCCGCAGTGATTCGACCTGCGGGCGATTCGGGTGACATCCGCCCATATCTGGAGTCGACGCTCCGGGCAAGACCCCCTCTTCGCGTCACTCATTTTCAGCGCCTGCGCCCTCATGGATTACCAGTCGGCCAGTTCCGCTTTCGCTTTTACTGTCGGTCCATTTCTTGTGATTCCCTGCGCCCCTCATCGCCGGATGAATTCCTTGATATGCGCCGCATCAAGGAAGGTTCCGCATGAACCGCACACGTACAAACGACCGATTCGCCCGCACCCGTAATGGCGGTGGCGATTCCGGTGCCGGAAACCGGAGCAGGTCAGGTCGGCCGGCCCGGTCCGGTGGCTACGGCCGTCGGCCCGCCGCCGTGCAGGGTGAGTTCGCGCTCCCCAAGACGGTCACCCCGGCTCTGCCCGCCGTGGAAGGCTTCGCCGATCTCGGCATGCCCGCGCCGCTGCTGGCCGAACTCGGCAGGCAGGGTGTGGCCGCCCCCTTCCCGATCCAGGGCGCGACGCTGCCGAACTCCCTCGCGGGCCGTGACGTCCTCGGCCGCGGGCGCACCGGCTCCGGCAAGACCCTCGCCTTCGGTCTCGCCCTGCTGGCCCGCACCGCCGGGCAGCGCGCCGAGCCCCGCCAACCGCTGGGGCTGATCCTGGTCCCCACCCGCGAGCTCGCCCAGCAGGTGACCGACGCACTCACTCCGTACGCCCGCGCTGTCAGGCTCCGCCTGACCACGGTCGTGGGCGGCATGTCGATCGGCAGGCAGGCCGGCGCGCTGCGCGGTGGGGCCGAGGTCGTCGTGGCGACCCCGGGCCGGCTCAAGGACCTCATCGACCGTGGCGACTGCCGCCTGAACCAGGTGGGCATCACGGTGTTGGACGAGGCCGACCAGATGGCCGACATGGGATTCATGCCGCAGGTCACCGCGCTCCTGGACCAAGTCCGCCCCGAGGGCCAGCGCATGCTGTTCTCCGCGACGCTGGACCGCAACGTCGACCTGCTGGTGCGCCGCTACCTGACGGACCCGGTCGTGCACTCGGTGGATCCCTCGGCCGGTGCGGTCACGACGATGGAGCACCACGTGCTGCACGTCCACGGCGCCGACAAGCACACGGCCACCACCGAGATCGCCGCCCGCGACGGCCGCGTGATCATGTTCCTGGACACCAAGCACGCCGTCGACCGGCTGACCCAGGACCTGCTCAACAGCGGTGTACGGGCCGCCGCGCTGCACGGCGGCAAGTCCCAGCCCCAGCGCACCCGCACCCTGACCCAGTTCAAGACCGGACACGTCACCGTGCTCGTGGCCACCAACGTCGCCGCCCGCGGCATCCACGTCGACAACCTCGACCTCGTCGTCAACGTCGACCCGCCCACCGACCACAAGGACTACCTGCACCGCGGCGGCCGCACCGCCCGTGCCGGCGAGTCCGGCAGCGTCGTCACCCTGGTCACCCCCAATCAGCGCCGCGGCATGATCCGCCTCATGTCGGACGCCGGGATCCGCCCGCAGATCACCCAGGTCCGCTCCGGCGAGCCAGAACTGCACCGCATCACCGGCGCCCAGGCCCCCTCGGGCATCCCGGTCGTCATCACCGCGCCGGTGGCCGAACGCCCCAAGCGGGGCACCGCCTCCCGTGGCCGTCGCCGCCCCGCTTCCGCGACGCGACGCACCTCCGCGCCGCAGCGGTTCGCTGTCGACGCGGCTGCCTGAGCCCAGCGACCTACGTGATCAGAACACTGGCCAACCTTTGCCGGAGGCACCTTTTGACGCTGATACAGATGCAGTCCCGCCCGATGCGCGGCACCCCCGTGCGCGGGCCCTCGGCCGACACCGTTGCCCACCCCGTTGAGGATGCCGGGCCGCGGGCCTGGGACGACATGACGGTCGAGGTCGCCCTGTCCGTGATGGTCGGCGCCCGCGTCGGGCACCTGCTCGTCTGCGACGAGGACGGCCGACGCACCGGTCTGGTCACCCGGGCAGAACTCACGGCTGTCCGTGACGGCTCCGCATACACGGATCGGATCCGCCTGCGCGACCTCGGCGACGGCGCCCCCGCCCTCGTCCTCGCCCGCTGAACCAGCCCACCACGCTCGCCCTTCTTCCTGTGAGGTCTCATGCGCTGTGTCATCGCCCGCTTCCCGTTCGACCTGACCAAGAGCGGAGTGCTGGAAACGATGAAGGGCGTCAAGCCCGAACCGGTCACCGGTGAGTCCGTGATCATCGGGCGCCGCCACTACCCCGTCAAGCAGGTCGGCCAGGTCATCACCCGCCAGGACCGCCGGGACTTCAGCGCGGGCGAGGTTCTCCGCGCCATGGCCCGGCTCGGCTTCACCTGCCGGACTCTGCCCGCGGCCGCACCCGCGCTCGGCATCAGCCCGCTCCAGCGTGCTTCCGCCATGCTGGGCGCCCCCGCGCCCGCCTGATCGGCGGGGCAGGCGCGAGCCTGTCATGTGCCGGGACTGGCACGGCGTCGGCCACTCCCGGCGGACGAAAGTCTCTACAGGCGATGTCTCCGGGACGCCGCACCCCGACGGCGCGTCCCAAGCAACGTGCGGGGGCCGTAACCGCGAAGCTCCCGCACCGAGTTGTAGGTCCCGGCCCTCTCAAGCCCCGGCCATCTGGTCGCCTGATCCTGCGGCGGCGCGGTATTCGGCGTTGATGCGCTGGGCTTCTTCGAGTTGGTCCTCGAGGATGATGATGCGGCAGGCGGCCTCGATGGGGGTGCCCTGGTCGACGAGTTCCCGGGCGCGG
>NZ_JBTYHB010000034.1:0-94647 GCF_054871485.1 Streptomyces sp. UC4497
TCGCGCGAAGGGCCGTTTCCTCGGGAGCGTAAGGGATCTTGACCGCCGGACAGGGACTGCTTAGCTTTCGGACAGTGATTCGATCATCTTGTGGTCAACTCACCTGCCCGCAAGCCTTCTTGCAAGGAGCCGCCGAATGTGTGAGTCCTGCTGTCCCACGCCCCGTACGCCGCGTCTGAGCCGCGCGCGGTTCCTCCAGCTGGTCGGCGGC
This sequence comes from Streptomyces sp. UC4497, assembly GCF_054871485.1. Taxonomy (NCBI): domain Bacteria; kingdom Bacillati; phylum Actinomycetota; class Actinomycetes; order Kitasatosporales; family Streptomycetaceae; genus Streptomyces; species Streptomyces sp. UC4497. The sequence goes on from NZ_JBTYHB010000034.1 coordinate 212, forward strand.
GGGGCTGCCGCGATGGCCGTGTCCGGCACGTTCGCCGGGTCCGCCTCCGCCGCTTCCCGGCCGGCGAAGGCCGAGCGGCCGGGGCCCCTGCTCGTCGACAACGTGCGTGGCTACACACTCGCGCGCGGCAAGCTGCGCAGATTCTCCCGGATGCTGCTCACACCCGAGGGGCGTGTCGCCGCGCTCGACATCGGCGCGCCCCCCAAGGGCGTACGCCGCCTCGACGGCCGCGGCCGCGTCCTGCTGCCCGGACTGCACGACGCGCACGGTCACTTGTGGGGCCTCGGCGCCCTCGCCGTGGAGCTGAACCTCGTCGGGACCCGTTCCCTGAAGGAGGCCATGGACCGGCTCGCCGCGTACGACACCGCACACCCCGACGACACGTGGATCCTCGGCCGGGGCTGGAACGAGGTCGTGTGGGGGCTCGGCCGGCTGCCCAATGCCGCCGACCTCGACCCGGTCGTGGACGACCGGCCGGTGTGGCTGGGGCGGGTGGACGGGCACGCCGGTGTCGCCAACTCCGCGGCGCTGAAGGCCGTCGGCATCACCGCCGACACCCCGGACCCCGACGGCGGCCGCATCGTGCGCGACGGCGCCGGCAATCCGACCGGTGTCCTCATCGACGCCGCGCAGGCGCTCGTGGAGGACAAGCTGCCCGAGCCCACCCTCGATGACGTACGGACCCGTGCGCTCGCCGCGCAGAAGCAGCTCGGCAGCGTGGGCATGACGTCCGTGTCGGAGGCGGGCACGGACGCGAGTGGCGTGGTCGTGCTGCGGCAGCTCGCGGACGAGGGCGCGCTGACCATCCGCGTGAACGCCTTCCTCTCCTACAAGGCGTTCACCGACATCGGCGCGGACGCCCGCACCGACTCGTACGCCGACGACATGGTCCGCATCCGGACGGTGAAGCAGTACATCGACGGCGCGCTCGGCAGCCACGGTGCCGCGCTGCTCGCTCCGTACGCCGACGACCCGGACTCCAGCGGGCTGCTCCAGGTGGAGCCGGAGGAGTTGCAGCGCCGCGTCGAGCAAGTGGTGCGCGGCGGCTACCAGTCGGCGGTGCACGCCATCGGCGACCGCGGCAACCGTGTCGTCCTGGACGCGTACGAGCAGACGTTTAGGCGCGTAGGCGACGCCGGGATGCGGCACCGTATCGAGCACGCGCAGGTGCTCTCGCCCGAGGACATCCCGCGGCTTCGCAGGCTCGGCATCATCGCGTCGATGCAGCCGGTGCACGCCACCGACGACATGAACATGGCCGAGGACCGGATCGGTGCCGAGCGCATCAAGGGCGCCTACGCCTGGCGCACGTTGATCGACCAGGGCACGCACCTGCCCTCCGGCTCCGACTTTCCCGTCTCGTCGGAGAACCCGTTCGACGGTCTGCACGCCGCCGTCACCCGCACCGACCGGGACGGGAAGCCGGCCGGCGGCTGGTACCCGGAGCAGGCCATGACGCCGGTGGAGGCGCTGCGTTCGTACACGGTGGAGCCCGCGCACGCGGCGCACCAGGAACATGTCCTCGGCACGCTGGAGCCGGGCAAGTGGGGCGACTTCGTCCTCACGGACACGGACCCGTTCGACCTGCCGTCCGGCCGGGCGGTGTGGCAGACGAAGGTGCTGCAGACGTGGGTCGCGGGGAAGCGGGTCGGCGAGTACGGCGAACTGTGACGCGCGGCGGCGGCACGCGCTTACGAACGCGCGGCGGGCCTCACGGCCGTGCGAACGCCCGCCGCGCGTGGCCCAGCAGTTCGCGCAGCGCCGGGTTGTGCGCCCGCTTCCAGACCAGGGCGAGCAGCGCCGGTGTGTCGACGTCGTCGATGGTGCGGGCGGTGAGCCCGTCGGGGTGATCCGCGACCATCGACTCGCTCAGGACCGCGACGCCGAGGCCGCGGTCGGCGAGGGCGGCGATGGAGTCCGCGGCACTGGCCTGCAGCGCGATCGTGGGGCGCAGTCCCTGCGCGGTGCAGGCCCGGTCGAAGACCGTGCGCAGGCCGGTACCGGGCGGCATGCAGACGATCGGATGGGCCATCAGGTCCCGTAGTACGACGCGCCGTTGCTTCGCCAGCGGGTGCCCGGCCGGGACCGCCACGACGAGCCGTTCGTCGACGATGGTCAGCGCGTCGAGGCCGTCGGGGGTGCTGTGCGCGGCGCCGATGAGCGCCAGGTCGACCTCGCCCGCGCGCACCCCCTCGACGAGCCGGTCGGAGCCGTCCTCCAGGAGCGAGAGCTCGACGCCCGGGTGCGCCTCGTGGAACGCGGCGAGGGCGTCGAACAGCGGGGTGATGGTGCAGCCGATGACCATGCCGACGGTGAGCCGCCCCCTGATCAGTTCGGACACCTCGGCCACCGCCCGGCCGATCGTCCCGGCCGCGGCGAGGGTGGCGCGGGCGTGTTCGAGCGCGGCCTTGCCCGCGACGGTGAGCGTGACGGTGCGGGACGAGCGGTCGAACAGCTCCGCCCCGAGCTCACGCTCCAGCTGCCGGATCTGCGCGCTGACGCCGGACTGGCTGATGTGCACCCGCTCGGCGGCGCGCGTGAAGTTCTGCTCCTCGGCGACCGCGACGAAGTACTCGAGCTGCCTCATCTCCATGACACCCATCATCCATCACCACAGCTTCTGATTTCCAACAGAAACATCTGTTGGACTTCTGATCGGCGGACGACGACGCTGGAAGCACCAAGCCGGAACGGTGACCAGCGCCAGGAGGAACCCCATGTCGGAGTACGAGAAGGCCATGCGCCCCGAGGACATCACCCGCCTGTTCGTCGAGCGGTCCAACGCGGGCGACGCGGCCGGTGTCGCCGCGCTCTACGAGGAGGACGCGGTGCTGGCCTACCCGCCCGGCCAGGAGACGGTCGGGCGGGAGGCGATCCGCGTGCTGTGGGAAAAGGTGCTGGCGAACCGCCCCCACTTCGAGCCGGAGCAGCCCCTGCCGACGCTCGTCAGCGGCGACATCGCCCTCACGTCGACACCGCCGAAGGACGGGACGGGTGCCCGCGCACAGGTCGTGCGCCGCCAGCCGGACGGAAGCTGGCTGCGCCTCCTCGACCAGCCCGAGTTTGCCCCGCCCGCCCACTGATCAGGCGGTCATCCGAGCTTGGCCGTCTGCTTCTCGATGACCGCGGTCGGCCGCTCGTAGGCATCGCCGCGGGTGACCGCCGCGATGTTGAACGACGAGAACCCGGCGAGCGTGCCGCCGACCCGTACGACGGCGACCTTGGTGTCGGCGGGCGTGCCGTCCTCCTTCGTCCCCACGGTCCACGCCACCGCGTCGTCGCCGAGCGCGAGCTTCTCGCTCTTGACGCCGGTGACCTGCGTCTTCTCGCCGTCCGATGTCATGGAGAAGCCCGCCGCGCACTTCTTGCCTGCCGTCCGCAGCGCGTCGAGGGCGCGCTGCGCGCCGTCCCCGTCGTAGGACCAGAGGGAGGCCATGGTCTTGGTGATGTCGAGGGAGTCGATCGTCGCGTCCTTCGCCTCTTGCTCGGTCATGTCCGCGAGTTCGTCCATCGAGGGCATGCCCTTCTTGGCCTTCGCGGACTCGTGCACGACGAGCCGCTGCACGGTCGCCTCGGGCGCGGCCGAGGGCAGCCCCGACAGGACCTGACCGATGGGGTCGCACGCGGCCTTCGCGACGGAGACGGTGCCGGGCGCGAAGACATCCTTCTTGCCGGGCTTGCTGATCTTCTGCCCCTTCACATCACCCTGCACGAGCACGCGCTTCTCCAACTGGGCGGCGGTCAGCGCCTTCACCGCGGCCGGCGAAGCGCTCGCCTTCGCGTCCGCCCCGGCACCGCCGTACTGACCCGCACCACAGGCGGTGACGACGAGCGAGCAGGTGGCGGCGGATACGGCCAGGGCGGTGCGACGGACAGCAGTGGAACGCATGGTGCGTGGTGCCTCTCTCGGTGCCTGCTCCGCGCCGGTCGCGGCACGGAGTTGTCGCACACATGACCACCAAGATCGACTAAAGGTTGTACGCCGCCTTGCGTCTCCAGGACCGAGGGCTACGCGGAGAGCAGCGGCGAAAGGCGCGCCACCGGCGGCAGTTCGCCGCGCCGCTCGGGGGACGCCGAGAACGCCTCGATCACGAAGGCCGCGAAGCGGCGGGAGGCGGCGACGCGGGCGGTTGTCGATGCGGCCTGGATGCCTCTGTTGGCCATGAGCATCAGGATCAGGTCGTCCAGCACGAAGTCGGGGCGCAGATGGCCGGCATCCTTGGCGCGGCGGGCGATCTCGGCGATGCCCTTCAGCGAGTACGCACGGTCCTCGGCGAAGTCCAGGGCCTTGGGGAAGGCCGACATGAACGCCTCGGTGAAGCCGCGGTCGCGGGCGTGCATCTCGCAGGTCGTCTCGATCACACGACAGAACCCGTGCCATGGATCCGGGTCGGCGAGCGCTTCGTCCACGAGCCTGCGGCACACCCGCATCTCCTCCGCGAAGGCCGCCGTCACCAGCTCCTGCTTGGTCGGGAAGCGGCGGTAGAGGGTGGCGGGGCCGACCCCTGCACGGCGGGCGATCTCCCGCATCGGCACGTTCAGTCCGTCGGCGGCGAACACGGCGCGGGCCGCGTCGAGGATGCGCTCGCGATTGTCCAGGGCGTCGGAGCGCAACGTCTGAGGCAAACGTTCGGTCACCTCTCTCACTTTACTCAAACGGACGGGGGCGTCCGTTAACGTCCGAAAGCCTCACCCGAGACACCAAAGGAGTCCCCGTGAAGGCCATCGCGATCCAGGAATTCGGACGCCCCGAGGGCATGGCGGTCGTCGACCTCCCGGCCCCGGTCCCCGCCGCCGGACAAGTACTGATCACCACCGAGGCGATCGGCGTCGGCGGGGTCGACGCACTGATCCGCAGCGGCGCCCTCGCCTCGTACGGTTTGTTCCAGGAGGGTCATGTGCCCGGCAGCGAGGTGGCGGGCACCGTGACCGCGGTCGGCACCGGAGTGGACGCCTCGTGGGTGGGGCGGCGCGTCTGGGCGTTCACCGGAACGGGCGGCGGCTACGTCGAGCAGGCCGCCGTCCCCGTGGACGCGGTCCTCCCCCTCCCCGCCGAGCTGTCCGCCGCCGACGCGGTGACGCTCGGCACCTCCAGCGTGGTCGCACACTTCGCCCTGCGCCACGCCCACTTCGCCCCCGGCGAGTCCGTGCTGGTGCGCGGCGCGGCGGGCAGTCTGGGCATCCCGACGGTGCAGCTCGCGGCGCGCGGCGGTGCGAGCGCGGTGGCGGTCACGACATCGTCGGCCGAGCGCGGCGAACGTCTGCGCAAGCTGGGCGCGACCCATGTACTGGACCGCTCCGGCGCCCCCACCGATGCCGATGCCGATGCCCCCGAGGGGTACGACGTCATCATCGACATCATCGGCGGACCGGACATGACCTCGTTCCTCGACCGCCTCAACCCCAATGGCCGTCTGGTGGCGATCGGCATGATCGCGGGGCCTCCGCCCGCGGACCTCGCCGCGCACATGACGGCGGCGTTCCAGAAGTCGATGTCGTTCGCCACCTTCAGCGCCGACACGGTGCCCGAAGCCGCTCAACGCGCCCTGCGCACCGAGCTGTTCGCGGGAGAGCTCGCCCTGGATCCGGTGGTGCACGCGGTGCTGCCCCTGCAAGAGGCCGTACGGGCGCACCAGTTGATGGACTCCGGTGAGGCCTTCGGCCGGATCGTGCTCGTACCGTAGGGCCTTCGGCACGGCTCAGCGCGCCAGGGCTCTGCCGATCTCCCCCGCCGCGTCCATGACCTGGGCCGCGAGATCCGCCCGGGCGTGGCCCGCCTCGGTCAGGCGGTGGGTGGGGCCCGCGATGCTGATGGCGCCGACCGTACGGCCCGAGGCGGCGCGGAGCGGGGCGCCGATCGCGGCCTTGCCGTCCGCGTGCTCGTCGACGGCGGCGGCCCAGCCCCGGCGGCGTATCTCGTACAACTCGGCGGCCAGGGCGGCGTGTTCGGTGATGCTGCGGCCGGTGAGGGCCGGGAGTTCCCCGGGTACGTCCAGGTCGTGGTCGAAGGCCAGCAGTGTCTTGCCCACGGCCGAGGCGTGCAGCGGCAAGTGGGCGCCCATGCGCAGGACTTGGGCGCTGTCGTCCGGGCGGAACACGTGGTGGATGACGAGGGCCCCGCCCTCGTGCGGGGTGGCGATCCAGACCGATTCGCCGCTGCGCGCGGCGAGGGTGTCGGCGCTGTGCAGGGAGCGGGCGCGCAGCTCGTTCGTGTCGAGGTCGCCGTTGCTCAGGTGGAGCAGCGAGGCGCCGATCCGGTATTTGCCGGTGGCCGGGTCCCGCTCCACCAGGCCCGCCGCGACCAGCGTGCCGAGGATTCCGCCCAGGGACTCCTGGGGCAGCCCCATCGCGCGGGCCAGCTCCGCCACCCCGAACGCCCGGCGTCCGGACGCGAGCAGCCGCAGGACCAGCGCCGCCCGCTCCACCGACTGGATCCGCTCTGCCACGCGGGCACGGTAGCCCACCGTTGGTCGGCTGTGGCCCGCGGGCCTACCTTCGTAGACGTCAAGACATCACCGGACCGACGATTACCGACGATTCCCGCGGAGATGAGCACCCCATGTCGAAGATCCTTTTCGTGGTGACCGGCGCCGACCACTGGACCCTGGCCGACGGCTCCCACCACCCCACCGGCTTCTGGGCCGAGGAGGCCATCGCCCCGTACGACGCGTTCAAGGCGGCGGGGCACGAGATCGTCGTGGCGACGCCGGGCGGCGTCGTCCCCACCGTCGACGCGGGCAGCCTCGCGCCCGAGTTCAACGACGGCCAGGAGAACGCCGCCCGCATGGCCGCCGCCGTGTCCTCGAACACCGAGCTGGCCTCCCCCATCAAGCTGGAGGAGGTGAACCTGGACGACTACGCCGCCGTCTTCTACCCCGGCGGCCACGGCCCGATGGAGGACCTCGCCGTCAACGCCGAATCCGGCGCTCTGCTCACCCGCGCCCTGGATTCCGGCAAGCCGCTCGGTGTCGTCTGCCACGCACCCGCGGCGATGCTGGCGGCCACGAAGGCCGACGGCGGCAACGTGTTCGCCGGCTACGACGTCGCCGCGTTCACCAACGTCGAGGAGGCCCAGGCCGGCTTCGCCGACAAGGCGCGGTGGCTGCTCCAGGACCGGCTCACCGAGGCCGGTGTGAACGTCCAGGTCGGTGAGCCGTGGGCGCCCCACGTGGTCGTCGACCGCAACCTGGTCACCGGGCAGAACCCGGCCTCCGCCGCCCCGCTCGCGGCCGAGCTGCTGGACAAGCTGTCCTGATCACCGAGAAAGGCTGCCCTGACCATCGATAAAAAGCTGGCTTGGCCATCGATAAAAGCTGGCCTGACCACCGATGTTCCCCACGGATGACACAGTGGACCCAAGCTTTCCGTTCGTCTCGTGGAGGTTCCCCCCGCATGCGTCTGCTGCTCATACGTCACGGCCAGACCCCGTCCAACCTCAAGCGGCTCCTGGACTCAGCGGCGCCGGGCCCCGGCCTGACGCCGCTCGGTCTGGAGCAGGCGGAGGCGCTTCCCCGGACGCTGGCCCACGAGCGGATCGACGCCCTGTACGCCTCCACCCTGATCCGTACGCAGCTCACCGCCGAGCCGCTGTCCAAGGCGACCGGGCTCGACGTCGTGATCCGGGACGGGATCCGTGAGATCGCGGCGGGTGACCTGGAGATGCGCGGCGACGACGAGTCCGCGCAGAAGTACCTCAACACCGCGTTCTCCTGGTCCGCCGGCGACACCGCGCTCCGGATGCCCGGCGGCGAGACCGGCGAGGAGACGCTCGACCGCTTCGACGCCGTGGTCGCCGAGGCGGCCGGGACGGGCGCGGACACCGTGGCCATGGTCAGCCACGGCGCCGTGATCCGGACGTGGACGGCCGCGCGGGCGGGCAACGTGGATGTCGCCTTCGTCGCCGCCCACCCGCTGCCCAACACGGGCATCGTCACCCTCTCCGGCTCGCCGGAGCAGGGCTGGGAGCTCGAGCTGTGGGAGGGGCGACCGCTCGGTCAGTGAGCGGGCCCCGCCGGGCCCGGCTTCCTCGCGTCCTGAAGACGGCCGGGCCCGGCTTCCTCAGGAACCGAGGACGGCCGGGTCCGGGCCCACGCGCTCGCCCGTCTCGAGGCCTGCGAGCGCGGCCATGTCGTCCGCGGCCAGCTCGAAGTCGAAGACATCGATGTTCTCGCGGATGCGGGACGGGGTCACCGACTTCGGGATGACGACGTTGCCGAGCTGGAGGTGCCAGCGCAGCACGATCTGCGCGGGGCTGCGGTCGTACTTGCGGGCGAGCGCGGTGACGATCTCGTCGTCCAGGACGCCGTTGCCACGGCCCAGCGGGGACCACGCCTCCGTCGCGATGCCGTGCTCGGCGTCGTACGCGCGCAGCTCGCTCTGCTGCAGGCGCGGGTGCAGCTCGATCTGGTTGAGGGCCGGGACGACGGAGGTCTCGGCGGCGAGCCGGTCCAGGTGCTCCGGCAGGAAGTTGGAGACGCCGATGGCGCGGGCCCGGCCGCCGGCGAGGATCTCCTCGAACGCCTGCCACGTCTCGACGTACTTGTCGCGCGACGGCACCGGCCAGTGGATCAGGTACAGGTCGACGTAGTCCATGCCGAGCCGGTCCAGCGAGGCATCGAACGCGCGCAGCGCGGTGTCCCGGCCCTGCTCGGTGTTCCACAGCTTCGTGGTGACGAAGACGTCCTCACGGGCCAGGCCGTAGTCGGCGATGGCGCGGCCGGTGCCCTTCTCGTTCTCGTACAGGGCCGCCGTGTCGATGCTGCGGTAGCCGGCGTCGAGGGCGCTCGTGACCGCGGCGTGCGCCTCGTCGTCGGGGACCTGGAAGACGCCGAAGCCGAGCTGCGGCATGGTCACGCCGTTGTTGAGGGTGACCTCGGGAGTGGTGCTCATGACTCGTGTGTCCTTACGTGGTGACTCAAGTCCGGTGTCTCGTACGACGGGCGTACGTCGCTGGAGGCGCACGCTCGCTCCCTCCAACCTACGTCTCGTCGGTGCGGACGGTTCACGATCAGCAGGACGGGTTCGCGGTGCTGCCCTCCGTGCTCAGCAGGACGACGACCGACGACGGACCGAGGCCCAGGGCGGCGCGCCGTTCGTCGGCGCCCGTGCCGGTGAGGGCCGCGCGCAGACCGGCGAGGGGTGCGGCGCCGCAGGGGCCGGAGGACACACCGAGGTCGGCGAGGCGGGCGGCGGCGCGGGCGCTGTCGGTGTCCCGGACGGCGATCGCCGCGTCGAGGCCCGCGCGCAGGTACGGCCAGGCGAGCGTGGAGGGTGTGCCACAGTTCAGGCCGGCCATGGTGGTGTCTCCGGTGGTGACGCTGACGGGTTCGCCGCCGGTGAGGCTTTCGAGGACGCAGGCCGCGGACTCCGGCTCCACGGAGAGCAGCGCGGGCGCGTGTCCCGAGGGCCGGCTGCGGTAGTGCGTCACGACGGCCTGGGCCAGGGACCCGACCCCTACCGGCACGACGACGAGGTCCGGTCCCCTGGCGCCCGCTCGGCCCAACAACTGCTCGTCCACCTCGGCGCAGAGCGTGGAGTAGCCCTCGACGATCCACCCCGGGATCCGTTCGTAGCCGGGCCACGCGGTGTCCTGGACCAGGACCGCGTCCGGCGCCGCTGCCACCTCCGCCGCGCGGCGCACCGCCTCGTCGTACGTCCCCCGCACCTCGGTGACCTGCGCGCCTTCGGCCGCGATGGCCGCCACGGCCTCCGGGTGCACGCCCCGCGGAACGAGCACGTGGGCGCGCTGTCCGAGCAGCCGGGCCGTGCGGGCGAGGGCCCGGCCGTGGTTGCCGTCGGTGGCGGTCACGAGGGTGACCGGGCCGCGCGCCCCGGCGAGCACCCGATGGACGGCCCAGGACACGCCCAGCGCCTTGAACGCGGGCAGCCCGAGACGACTCGACTCGTCCTTGACGAAGACTCGTCCGACACCCAACTCCTGGGCCAGTTCCGGTCGTTCGGTCAACGGCGTCGGCGCGTAGTCGGCCAACGCGGTATGGAATGCGCGCACGTCGGCGGGCGCGGGCTCACAGCGCCAGGCGCGGGCGCCGGGCCGTACGGTCCACGGCAGCCGGTCACGAGTGAAGTCAGGTTTCTCGTTCACAAGATCAGCGTGCAGCCCGCCCTGGTGATCGGTCCAGCGAATCCAATCGCCCGGCACTCATCGGCAGAACCGTGCGCGTGACTCTAGCCCTGCACCCAGACCCGCAGCGGGCCGATCGTCTCGAAGCCGTGGCGGAGGGCAATCGCGAGGTCGTCGCTCTGCTCGTAGCCGACCACGGGCAGATCCGGAAACAGCCGGTGCACCACGTCCAGCACCCCGGGCCAGGCCGAGTCCGGGCCGCCGTCCGACGCGAAGACGTTGGAGACTCCGACGACTTGGCGGCCATCGTCACCACTCAGGCTGGCGACCGCTCCGGCGACCACCCGCCCGTCGGGCGCGCGCCCCGCGAGCACGAACGTCGCCGTGTCGTCGAGGAGTTCGGGCCGAAAGAGGCCCGTGTCGCCCCAGGCCTCCGCCCAGGACCGTAGTGACTCCGCGTCGTCCACGACGCCCCATGCGGGCGTCGACGCCAGGGCGGGCGCGCCCGCCGGGCGGTGGATCCACCGGGCCTCGAACAGCACCTGGAAGCCGGCATCCGTCAGATCGAGGTCGGCGAAGCTGTCCTTGACGGAGGCGCCGGGTGCGGCGGTGTCGATGCGGGTCGTCACGGCGGCCGGGTCGGCGCCCGGCGCGAGCGTCACCGCGTCCGGGTAGTACAGCGGAGTGCGGGCAGGCGCGGTCCAGGCCTCGACCCCGAACTCGCCCTCCACACCGTGCGATCGGCTCATCGCGGCGCACCACTCCGCGTTGTTGCGGGCGGCGGCCCGGACCAGGAGTTGCTTCTGCGTCGACGTCGTCACAAGAGCGGATCATGGCGCGGTCGGGGACGGCAGTCGAGTGCTTTTCCGTTGACACGTTGACGTTTCGTGCTCAAACATTGGGTGGATCAAGCATGCTCTTGCATTTTGGTAGCGCTCAGTCCGGTTCCATCCGAACAAGGGACGTGAAACGTGCGCACTTCACCCCGGAGGCCGGGAAGTACTGCCGACTGGCTCACCGCCAAGGTCGCCGAGGCGATGGGGACCCGGGACACCATCACGTGGGTTCCCACGGGGGCCTTCGCGAGCTCCGCGGAGGTGCGGGTGCCGCGGTATCCCATGGAGGCGATCCAGGGCAAGGACACCAAGGAGCTGACGCTGTCGGCGGTGCGGGGCGAGCAGGTCTCCGCTCAGCTCGCCATCGCCTCCGGCGCACCGCTCAGCGCCGTGTCCGCCCGGGTCGGTGAACTCACGGGGCTGGGCGGCGTCCGGCTCGGCGGGGACGCGGCACGGCGTGCCCAGGTGCGGTTCGTGAAGTACGTGCCCGTGCAACGCTCCAAGTCCGAGCTGGACTGGTCCGCCACGGTCGACCAGGTGAGCTCGCCCACCGAGGTGTCCGGCGACCGCGATCCGGACGTCGTGGGCGACGCGCTGGAGGAGCGGTCGACCGTCGACGTTCCCGCGTACGCCGCGCAGCCGTTGTGGTTCACCTTCCGCATCCCGAAGGGCACTCCCGCCGGGACGTACAAGGGCTCCGTCGCCGTCACCGCGAACGGGCGGACCCAGGTCACGTACCCACTGACCATCGAGGTCGCGGACGTCAGCCTGCCCGACCCGGCCGGCTACCGGTTCTTCCTGGACGTCTGGGCGCAGCCGGACACCATCGCGAAGGCGCACCACGTCGCACCGTGGTCGGCGGAGCACTGGAAGCTCATCGACTCGTACAACCGGGACTTGGCGAGCCGCGGGCAGAAGGTCATCAACACGACCATCGTCGACAACCCCTGGCACTACCCGTGGCCGGGGAACAGCCGGAAGTCGCAGACGGCGACCCCGTACTCCGGCATGGTCGGCTGGAGTTGGGACGGCGACCGGTTCCGCTTCGACTTCGACCGCTGGGACAGGTACGTCGCCGCCGCCGAGCGCGCCGGGCTCGGCCCGGACATCGGCGCGTTCTCCATGCTGGCCTTCCAGGACGAGGAGCACCTGACGTACGTCGACTCGCGCACCGGCAAGGACGTGTACGAGAACGTCGAGTTGGGCGGCGAGCGGTGGCGGGAGGCGTGGGGCGCCTTCCTGCGCGCGTTCGAGGACCATCTGCGGGACACCGGGCGCCTCGACCGCACGTGGCTGTCCTTCGACGAGCGGCCCGTCGAGACGATGAAGGTCGTACGGGACTTCGTGCACGAGGTGGCGCCCGCCTTCGACCGGCGCATCTCGGTCGCCGGGTCCATCAGCACGGAGTCCCTCGCCTCGAACCTCTCCGTCGACTGGGGCGGCATCGACGAGATGACCCCGGAGACGGTCGCGCGGCGCCGCGAGGACGGCAAGATCACCACGTTCTACGTGTACGGGGTGCCGGACCACCCCAACACCTTCTCGTACTCACCCGCGGTCGAGGCCCGGATGCTGCCGTGGATCTCGGCACAGCGGCAGCTCGACGGGCTGCTGCGCTGGTCGTGGAACAGCTGGCCCTTTGACCCGTTCGAGCAGCCGGTGCACATCTTCACCCAGGGCGACGAGTATCTCGTCTATCCGGGGGACGACGGGCCGATGTCGAGCATCCGATGGGAACAGCTCAAGGAAGGGATCGAGGACTTCGAGCTGATCGCGCAGGTGCGGGAGAAGCTCGCGGGTTCCGGGAGCGGTGGTGACAGCGAAGCGCTGCGGGCCGCCCTCGACCTCGCGACCAGAAACCTCGACGGCCGCACCAAGGACGTCACCGACATCGAGAAGGCCCGAGCGGCCGTCATCCGGGAGTTGACCTCGTGACCCGACCCTCACCGCAGCAGCCGAACCGGCCGCCCCGTCTGAGCCGTAGACGGCTGCTGTCGAGCACGGCGATCGTGCTGGGCGTCACGGCCCTGCCCACACCGGGCGGGGCGGCCTTCGCGGCCTCCGGCGGCAGCGCGGGCTCCAGCAGCAGTACGGGCTCCAGCGGCGGTGCGGGCTTCGACACCGGGCCCACCGACGCGGCGCTGCGCCGACTGCTGCCCCGTCACCACGGCCAGGTCACCTTCCGCCTGTCGAGCAACAGAGGCGCGGCCGACCGGTTCCGGGTCTCCGGCTCCCGCGGGCGCATCGTCGTCGAGGGTTCGACCCCGGCCGTCCTCCTCGCCGGTCTGCACCGCTATCTGCGCGATGTCGCGCACGCCTCCATCACCTGGAACGGCGAGCAGCTGAACCTTCCGAGGCAACTGCCCGCACCGGAAGCCGAGTTGACGGCGTCGGCGAACGTCTCCCACCGGTTCGCCCTGAACGACACCAACGACGGCTACACCGGTCCCTACCGCGACTGGGACGCCTGGCAGCGCGAGCTGGAGGTGCTCGCGCTGCACGGCTTCAACGAGGTGCTCGTGACGACCGGCGTGGAGGCCGCCTACTTCGACACGTTCCGGCGGTTCGGGTACTCCGAGGCCGAGCTGCTGGCGTGGATCCCGGCTCCGGCACACCAGCCGTGGTGGCTGCTGCAGAACATGTCCGGGTTCGGCGGCCCGCTCAGCCGGCGCCTGCTGGAGCGGCGCGCCGACCTCGGGCGCAAAATCGCCGACCGGGTAAGGGAGTTGGGCATGACGGCGGTGCTGCCGGGCTGGTTCGGCACCGTGCCCGACGGCTTCCCCGAGCGGGTCGACGGGGCGAAGGTCGTCCCGCAGGGCACCTGGAGCGGGTTCAAGCGCCCCGACTGGCTCGACCCGCGCACCGACGCCTTCACGGAGGTGGGCGCCGAGTTCTACACCCGGCTCGACACGCGGCTCGGCGGCACCTCCATGTACAAGATGGACCTGCTACACGAGGGCGGCCGGCCCGGCGACGTGCCGGTCGGCGAGGCCGCGCGCGCCGTCGAGACGGCCCTGCGCACGGCCCATCCCGAGGCCGTGTGGGCGATCCTCGGCTGGCAGACGAATCCGCGCCGCGAGATCCTCGACGCCGTCGACCGCGACCGGATGCTCATCGTCGACGGTCTGTCCGACCGGTACGCCACGGTGACCGACCGGGAGAGCGACTGGGGCGACACCCCGTACACGTACGGCAGCATCTGGAACTTCGGCGGGCACACCGCGCTCGGCGCCAACACCCCTGACTGGGTGGAGAGTTACCCGCGCTGGCGGGACAAGGCGGGCAGCCGGCTGTCCGGGATCGCCGCGATGCCGGAGGGGGCCGACAACAACCCGGCGGCGCTCGCGCTCCTCGGTGACCTCGCGTGGACGGCGGGCAGTGTCGACCTGGACGACTGGTTCGCGCGGTGGGCGGCGTCCCGGTACGGCGGCACGGACCGGCATGCGAGCGCGGCCTGGCGGGTGCTGCGCGAGACGGCGTACGGGATGCGCCGCACCGACTCCTGGAGCGAGGCACCCGACGGCCTGTTCGGCGCCCGGCCTGCGCTGAACGTGCAGTCGGCCGCCGCGTGGAGCCCGAAGGGCGAGCGCTACGATACGGCCGCCTTCGACCGCGCCCTCACCGAACTCCTGGCTGTAGACGAGCAGTTGCGGGACAGCTCCGCCTACCGTTACGACCTGCTCGACGTCACCCGACAGGTGCTCTCCAACCGCAGCCGGGTGCTGCTGCCGCAGATCAGGACGGCGTACGAGGTGCGTGACACCGCGCTGTTCGGGCAGCTGACGCGGACGTGGCTCGACTGGATGAAGCTCCTCGACGACGCGCTGGCCACCTCGGAGCAGCATCTGCTGGGCCGGTGGCTCGCCGAGGCCCGCGCCTGGGGATCCGATCGCGCGGAACAGGACCAACTGGAGTACGACGCCCGGTCGATCGTCACGACCTGGGGCGACCGGGCGGGCAGCGAGGCGGGGCTGCGCGACTACGCGAACCGGGAGTGGGCGGGCCTCGTCTCCGGCCTGTACCTCCCCCGCTGGCGCAGGTACTTCGCCGAGCTGGCGGACGCGCTGGCCCAGGACCGGGAGCCCGCCGAGATCGACTGGTTCGCGATGGACGACAAGTGGGCGCACGGGCACGAGTCGTACCCTGAGCACCCCTCGGGGTCGATCGAGCGGCTCGCGCGCCGGATCCACGACACCCTCGCCGCCGCGGCACACCAGGCCACGCTGACCGCCTCCGCCGCGCATGCCGCCGTCTCCCCGGACGAGCCGGTCACGGTCGAGATCACGTTCACCAACCGCAACGGCTTCGCGTCGGCACGGGACGTCACCCTCTCGCTCGACCTGCCCGCCGGACTGACCGCCCGCGCGGAAGGCCCGGTTGCCTCGGCTTCGGTGGCTCCCGGCGAGTCCTTCACGGGACGCTTCACGGTGTCACTGACGGGAGCGGCGGAGGGGCTCGTGCTCCGGGTGCGCGCCGACGCCGCGTACCGGATGGGCACTGCGCGCGGAGCGGCGGTCGACGCGGTCCGGCTCCTGGCGGGCACCGGGGTCAAGGACCCTTACCGGACGGTGTCGTTCAACGACGCGGTGTTCGGCCAGTCCGGGGACGCCTTCGCCATCGAGGGCGGCGGAGCCGATCTGTGGGGCGGCACGGACGAGTTCGGCGCGATCTACCGCCCGGGGGCTCTGGCGGACGGGTCCTCCGCCTCCGTCCGGGTCACCGCCCAGGACCGCACGGGCGGTTGGGCGCGCGCGGGCCTGATCGTCCGCAACGACCTCACCGCGAAGGGGAGTTCGGGATACGTCAATCTCGCGGTCACCCCGTCCAACGGGTGCGCGCTGTCCTGGGACGCCGACGGCAACGGTCGCCTCGACTCCGTGACGACGGCGGGCGGCTCGGTGACCGCGCCGGTGCGGTTGCGCCTGACCCGCCAAGGCGCCACGTACAAGGGCGAGTTCAGCACGGACGGCTCCACGTGGACGACGGTCGGCACGGCCGCCCCGGCGGGGGTAGCGGGCGGCGGTCAGGACGTGGGGGTGTTCATGAGTGCGGCGAACGGCGGGAGCGGAGAACGGGGGATCGTGACGTTCGACCGGGTGGAGATCCCGGTCTAGGGCACGAACACCGACACCGCCAGGATGATCGGCAGTGAGATCAGCGACGCCAGGGTCATCGGGACGGTGTGGGTCTTGATGGTGCCCCGCGTGGAGAAGCCGAGCAGCGACTGGAACATCCAGAAGAAGTTGCTGGACACGTGGGGCACGAAGAGGGCGCCCGAGCCGGCCGCCAGAGCCACCAGGACCAGCGGGGTGTCCAAGTGGCCCGCGATGGGGGCGAGGATGCCCGCGGCGGTGATGCCCGCGACGGAGATGGAGCCGAGCGCGATGTGCAGCACCGCGGCCATGATCCATACCAGCAGCAGCGGCGGGAGGATCCCGGAGGAGAACAGATCACCCAGGGTCCTGCCCATGCCCGAGCGCTCGATGACGGCTCCGAGCGAACCGCTGATCCCGCTGAGCACCAGGATGGATCCGCACTGGGCGAGGGACTTCCCGATGACGTCACCGATCTCGTCCCTGGACCGGACCTGTCGCGCCAACACGTAGGCAACGGTGGTGCCGAGGAGGAGTGCCACCACCGGGTCGGTGAGGAACCCGATCGGTGCCGCGTCCAGGGAGAGTCCGTCGGCGAGTGCGCCGCCGGCGATGAGGGCGAGGACGAGCAGGACCGGGGTGACGGCGAGGGTGAGGGGCAGCGGGCGGGGTCCCTTCGTCCGTGCCGCCGGTGCTGGTTCGGCCGGGGCAGCGATCATGGTTCCAGCAGCCTTTGTTTCGGCGGACGTTGAACCCGGGGCAGGCGCGGGGTTTCCGGCCCTGGCGGCGGGAACAGCGGCGGGCACGTCATCCCCGTCGCCCACGTCCTCGTTATCGGTCTCGGTCTCGATCTCGTCGCTCGCGGGGTCCCACTTCATCCACCGCAGGACGACCGAGAAGACAAGCACGGTCAGCAGTGCCGTCGGCAGCGCGACGACGAGGCCCAGCAGGAACATCTGCCCCAGCGGGACGTCCAGGATGCCCGCAATCGCCACCGCCGCGACGCCCGGCGCCACGAACACCAGGCCCACCTCGATGCCCGCGGTGAGCGCGCCACCCATCAGGGCTCGGCCCCGCTCGCCGAGCTTCGGGGCGAGACGGCGCGCGAGAGGTGCCGAGAGCACGAGCAGCACATCCGAGTAGATCGCCGTGAACAGCGAACTCAGCGTCGCGGCGAAGACGTAGGGGATGCTGCGTCGGCCGAACACCTTGAGGGTCGTCTCGACCAGCCGCTGCATGGTGTCGGCCGCCGTGAGCAGCGCGCCGAGCATGACACCGAGCGACACCAGGATGCCGATCTCCCCCATGACATCGGCGAAGCCGTCCGCGACCGCGTCCGGTGTGCCCTTCGCGCCGACGGAGGTGGTCAGGCCGAGGAAGAGGGTGCCGAAGAGCAGCGCGAGCACCGGCGGGAGCTTCAGCCACGTGATCGCGACGACGATGCCGCCGATGGCGACCGCCGTGCTCAGGAACAACAGGGCTTCGTGGGACACGGGCAGGCTCCGCTCTCGTTCTCGCTCCGTTGCGACTGCCGTACATCGTGACGACGGTCACTCCTCACGTCCAAGACTCATTTGCAGCCCGACCGATAACGTCGGCCTATCGAACGACCGCCACCACAGAGGCAGAACGGAACCACCATGGACGTACGGCAGTTGCGCCACTTCCTGGCGGTCGTGGACCACGGCAGCGTGCACCGGGCCGCCGAGCACCTCTTCGTGGCGCAGCCGTCGGTGACCCAGACGATCCGACGCCTGGAGGCCGCACTGGGGACCAGCCTGTTTCTGCGTCAGGGGCGCGGCCTGGTGCTGAGCCCCTCGGGCGCGGCCCTGGTCGGGCCCGCCCGCGAGGTGGTGCGCTCGCTGGACGTGGCCCGGGAGACGGTCATGGCCGTGGACGGGCTGCGGGGCGGGCAGTTGCGGATCGCGTCCATGCCGTCCCAGGTCGTCAGCCCGCTGACCGGGCTGATCGCCGCGTACGCCGAGGCGTATCCGCAGGTGCAGGTGGCGGTGGTGGCCGCCGCCCGGCCGGACGATGTGCGGGACGCGCTCGGCAGAGGTGTCGCGGAGGTGGGTGTGCTGGCCGCGGCCGGGGCGCACGAGGCGTACGCGGATCTGGACCGGGTCCCGATCGAGACGCAGTCGTTCGTGCTCGTGGCGCGCGAGGACGCCGACCTGCCCGCGGGTGAACACCCGCTCTCCGTCGATGAGTTGCCCGCGTTGCGGCTCATCGCGGGCCAGCCGGGGACGGGCATGCGCCGCGTCGCCGACGCCATCGTCGCCGCGACGGATTCCCGTATCGCGGTCGAGATCGAGCACCGCGAGGGGCTGCTGCCGCTGGTGATGGCGGGCGTGGGGGTGGCGGTCGTCGCCGACTCGTGGCGCCCGCTCGCGGACACGGTCGGGCTGCGGGTGCGCAGGCTCGCCATCGAGGACACGCTCGACGTCGGCCTGGTGTGGCGCAGACACCGACTGAGCCCGGCGGCAGCGGCATTCATCGACGTGATCGAGAAGTCACGCGTTATGGAGAAAGGGACTGCCCGGGAACGGATCCCGACGAACCGATAGGCGAGCGTTATCGAACGGGCTGCAAACGCGTCTTGGACAGCCCGGGACACCTCGGCATTCCATGGTCACCATGACGACCACTCGCCACCGCATCGCGCTCATCCCTGGTGACGGCATCGGCACCGAGGTACTGCCGCCCGCCTGCGCCGTCCTCGACGCCGTCGGCAAACGCCACGGACTCACCTTCTCCTACGACTCGTTCGACTGGTCCTGCGAGCGGTATCTCGCCGAGGGCGCGATGATGCCGACGGACGGCCTGGACCAAATCCGCCACCACGACGCGGTCCTGCTCGGCGCGGTCGGCTGGCCGGGGGTGGCGGACCATGTCTCCCTCTGGGGACTGCTCATCCCCATCCGCCGCCAGTTCCGCCAGTACGTGAACCTGCGCCCCATCAAGGTGCTGGAGGGCGTCCCGAGCCCGGTCGCGAAGGCGGGCGCGGACGTGGACTTCGTCGTCGTGCGCGAGAACGTCGAGGGCGAGTACTCGGAGATCGGCGGGCGCCTCAACCGCGGGTTCCCCAACGAAATGGCCGTCCAGGAAGCGGTGTTCACCCGCCCCGGCGTGGAACGCATCCTCGACTACGCGTTCACCACCGCGCAGCGCCGCGAGGGCCACCTGGTCTCGGCGACGAAGTCCAACGGCATCGTGCACACCATGCCGTTCTGGGACGAGCTGGTGCGTGAGGCCGGTGCCCGGTTCCCGGACGTGGAGTGGCGACAGGAACACATCGACGCGCTCGTCGCGAAGATCGTCCTCGACCCGTCCCGCTACGACGTGATCGTCGGCTCCAACCTCTTCGGTGACATCCTCTCCGACCTCGCGGCCGCCGTCGCGGGCAGCATCGGCATCGCTCCCGCGGCCAACCTCAACCCGGAGCGCGAGTACCCGTCGATGTTCGAGCCCGTCCACGGTTCGGCCCCCGACATCGCGGGCCGCGGCATCGCCAACCCGCTCGGCGCGATCTGGTGCGCCTCGATGATGCTCGACCACCTGGGCCACCCCGAGGCGGCAACGGAGGTCTTCGACGCCTTCGCCTCCGTCCTCGCGACGACGAACGCACGGACGGCCGACCTGGGCGGAACGGCAACGACGAAGGAGTTCACCCAGCTCGTCCTCGACACCATCACGGACCGCTGAGCGTCCGTCTCCCCCAGGACCGGGCTTCGCTGCGCGAGCAATAGCCCAAGGCCGGAGCCGGTTTCGACACGGCCGTGGTGTCCACCGCCGGCTCGGCCGAGCGCTAGCTGAGCCCCGTCGCCGCCGCGCGCAGGTCGTCCAGCGCCGCCAGTACGAGCGGGGCCAGGTCGCCGGGGGTTTCGTCGCGGGCGGGGTCGACCCATGTGGCGAAGCCGAGTTTGAAGGCGAGGACGCCGAGTTCCGCGGCGACCTGTGCCGTGGGTTCCGGGACGTCGCGGCGGCGCAGCGCCTCGACCATCGCGGCGGCCATGCCGATGCTCTTCAGCGCGTTGCGCTCCTGAAGTTCCTCGTTCGCCTCGATCGCCGCGTGCAGCAGCGGGCTCAGCTCGCGATTGAACGAGGTCATCTCGCCCGAGGCGCGCTCAAGGCCCGCCGCGACGGCCTCGACCGGGGTCGCGTCGTCGGGGGCTTCGGCGATGCCCTCGACCAGCAGTCGGCTGAGGGTCTTCTGCCCGGCGGTGAGGATCTCCCGCTTGTCGGCGAAGTGCCGGTGGAACGTGCTGCGGGTGAGCCCCGCGCGCTCGGCGATCTGGGCGACCGTCGTGTCGTCGTAGCCCTGCTCGGCGAACAGCGTCAGCGCCGCCACGACCAGGCGCTGCCGGGCATCCGGCTTCCATCTCGGCATACGTCCATCCTAAGTGATGCGACATGTGTCGCATCGGCGGGTGTAGCGTGGTCGAGTGATGCGACACCTGTCGCATCATCGATCCCCTTCCCATGCCGTTTCCCATACCTCGCATCAGGAGTCGATCATGCGTGTCTTCATCACCGGTGGTACGGGCCTGATCGGCTCGGCCGTCGTCGCCGAATTGCTGGCCGCCGGGCACACGGTCACCGCCCTCGCCCGCTCCGACGCCTCCGCCCAGAAGGCCACCGCGGCCGGCGCGGACGTGCTCCGCGGTGGGCTCACCGATCTCGATGTGCTGCGCAGCGGCGCGGAGCAGGCGGACGGTGTCGTCCATCTCGCCTTCAGCAACGACTTCAGCTCAGCAGAGGCGCTCGCGCGTTCCGTCGCCGAGGAGGGTGCCGCGCTCGAGGCGCTCGGTGACGCCCTCGTCGGTACGGACCGGCCGCTCGTCACCGTGTCGGGCACGCCGCACGCGGCGGGGCGGGCCTCGACCGAGGAGGACCCGCTGCCCACGGACGGGCCCGTCGGCGGGCGCAGCGTGTCGGTGCAGCGCGCCCTCGGCCTCGCCTCGCGCGGCGTGCGCAGCTCGGCGATCCGGTTGCCGCGCACCGTTCACAACGAGGGCGACGGCGGATTCGCCGGACTGCTCACCCAGATCGCCCGCCAAACCGGCGTCGCCGGCTACCCGGGGGACGGCACCCAGCGGTGGCCCGCCGTCCACGCGCTCGACGCCGCCGTCCTGTTCCGGCTCGCCCTGGAGAAGGGACCCGCCGGAAGCGCCTGGCACGCCGTCGCCGACGAGGGGGATGCCGTGGGTGACATCGCCGCGGTCATCGGGCGACGGCTCGGCGTCCCGGCGGAGTCGGTGCCGGAGGAGAACTTCGGTCCGCTCGGCCCGATCTTCGCGACCGACCAGCCGTCGAGCAGCGCGCACACCCGCGCCGCTCTCGGCTGGCAGCCGATCCACCCGGGACTGCTCGAGGACCTCGAGAAGATCGAGCCGTGAGCTGTGATCCCCTTGCCGCGGGGAGTTCGGACCTCCCCGCGGCGCGCGGTCAGGCCCCCGGGCCGTTGAATTCGGCGGCCACCGCGCGCAGCCCGCGCACCCCGTACTCGATGACCGGCTCCGCCTGCGGGGCGAAGCGCGGCGAGTGGTTGCCGGGGATGCCCGGGCGCGGCCGCGTCGGGTCCTCACCCTCATAGAGCTTGGGGTCGAAGCTGCCCCACATCCAGAACACCGACGGGCAGTCGAGAGTCGTGCCGAAGATGCCGAAGTCCTCGCTGCCGGAGAGCGGGCGCGCCATGTGCTGGACGCCGTCATCGCCGTAGACCGCCAGCAGGGCGGCGCGGGCCCGCTCGGTGGCGTCGTCGTCGTTGACGGTGAGCGGAAAGGCGTTGAGCGGCTCGAACTCCGGCTCGCGCGGGGCCCCCGCGGTCTGCGCCTCGCCGCGGACGATCCGCTCGATCGCGGCGAGGACCCGCTCGCGTACCTCGGGGTCGAAGGTCCGGACGTTGACCTTGAGTTCGGCGCTGTCCGGGATGATGTTCTCCTTGTGTCCCGCCCGGAACGAGCCGACCGTCACCACGGCCGCGTCCTGGGCCGCGATCTCCCGGGACACCACCGTCTGCAGCCGGGTCACGACGTGCGCGCCGAGCACGATCGGGTCGACCGTCAGCTCGGGCTGGGAGCCGTGTCCCCCGGAGCCGAACAGGCGGATGCGGAAGCTGTCCGCCGCCGACATGGTCGTGCCGGGGCGCAGCGCCACCGTGCCGGTCGGCAGCGGGCTGACGTGCTGGCCGAGGCAGACGTCCGGGTGCGGGAAGCGGTCCGCGAAGCCGTCGTCGACCATGGCCTGCGCGCCTGCCGCGATCTCCTCCCCGGGCTGGAACACGGCGAGGAGCGTGCCGCGCCAGCCGGTGCGGTCCGCCGCGTACAGGGCGGTCGCGCCGAGCAGCGCGGTGACGTGGTGGTCGTGTCCGCAGCCGTGCATCACCGGCACCTCGTGGCCGTCGGGCCCCGTCGCGGTGTCGGTCGACGCGTAGGGCAGGCCCGTGTCCTCGGCCAGCGGCAGCCCGTCGGTGTCGGCGCGGAGCAGGACCGTGGGGCCTTCGCCGTTGGTGAGCGTGCCGACGACGCCGGTCGTGCCGACGTGTTCCGTGACCTCCCAGCCCTGCGCACGCAGCACGGTCGCGATGATCGCGGCGGTGCGGGTCTCGTGCATCGACAGTTCGGGGTGGGCGTGCAGGTCCCGGTAGAGCTCGCCGAGGGCGGGCAGCAGCTGCGGCAGCCCCTCGTCGGCGGGGGTGCCGGCGGGCAGCGTGAGCCGGGCGGGGTCGACCGGGCAGGCCGGGGGCGTAGAAGTGGTCATGCGGCGAAGCTCCTTCGCTGGGCGGGGAGGGCGAGTGGTCAGTCCCGGACGGCGGGGCCGAGCCGGGAGCGCAGGGTCTCGGAGGTCTGCGAGGCCAGCAGCGCGAGGCAGGCGGTGAGCGCCGCCCCGAGGGCGAGAACGGCGAACGCGACGGTGAACGAGTAGGCGTCCGCGAGATATCCCATCAGCATCGGCACCAGGATGCCCGCGGACTGGCCGCCGAAGTTGATCATTCCGGAGGCCGCGCCGCTCAGCCGCGTCGACAGTGTCCGCAGCGGCACCGCGAAGATCGGCGTGAAGCAGAACGTGCAGGCGGCGAAGGCGACACAGAGCAGGGTCTCGAACGCGACCAGCCCTTCGGCCTGCGTCATCGCGAGCACCGCCGCGCCGGCGACGGTCATGGACGGCGCGACAAGGAGCGCGGGACGGCCCTTCAGCCTGTCGGCGCACCAGCCGCTGAGGATCATCGCGAGGCCGCCGAAGAGCGCGGGCAGCGCGGTGAGCAGGCCGGAACTCTCCAGCGAGAGCCCGCGCTCGGTCTGCAGATATGACGGCACCCAGGAGTTGAGGCCCCAGGCGAGCATCCCGTAGCCGAAGAGCATCCCCACGTACAGCCACATCGCCGGGGTGGCGAGCAGCGCACGCGTTCCGCCGCCGCCCCCGGCGGCCTCGCTCCGCGCGGTCGGTCGCGCCGGCGGAAGCAGGAGTTGTACGAGGACGAAGGTCGCGACGCCGAGGCCCGCGACGGCGTAGAACGACATCCGCCAGCCCCACAGGGCGATCACGGGTCCCGCGATCAACGGTGCGACGACCGCGCCGAAGGAGTTGGACGAGGAGATCCAGCCGCTCGCCGTCATCCGCTCACGGGATCCGGTGCGTTCGGCGACGGCCTTCATCGCGGCGGCGGGGAAGATGCCCTGCCCGGCGCCGAACAGCACCCGGATCACGACGAGCGCGGCGAACGACCAGGCGGTCCCGGTCAGCGCCGTGAACGCCGACCAGATCAGCATCGCCCACAGCAGGATCCGCTTGGATCCGAACCGGTCGGCGAGCAGTCCGCCGGGGATCTGGCATGCCGCGTAGGCCAGGAAGAACGCGGAGAGGACCATGCCCTGCTGGGTGCGGTCGATGCCGAACTCGGTGCCGATGTGCGGCAGGGCGAGGTTGATGACGAGCCGGTCGATGTAGTCGACGATCCAGGCCAGGAACAGCAGGCCGACGGTCGTCTTCGCGGCCCGGTCGAGCCGGACCCGGCCCTCGGTGGGCGCGGGGTGCGCGGCGGGTGCGTCGGCCGCTTCGGTCGCTTCGGTAGGTGAATCGGTGGCGCTCACGGCGGCTCCACGGTGTGTGTCGCGACTGGGGTCTGTTGTTTGGATCAGGCCGGATCAGGGAGCGGGGGCTGGTGCGTGCGATCGCAAGGCGGAGGAGGGAGTCGACGCGGAGCGTCGTCGACCGACGACAACGCCGCGAGCGTGCGTGCCAGCCCCTGCGAGCCCGGCCTGATCCAAACAACAGACCCCAGGGGTGGGCGCGCACGCCTGGCCTTGCGAACGGGTCTGCGTCCTGGCCGGCGCGCACATGCGTACGGCGGGCGTACGCCCCTGTGTCGGGGCCGCCGTACGGGCGGGTGCGAGTGGCCCCACAATGGTCGCCATGCCGTCCGCCCCCGCACCGATGCCGGAATCCATCGCCCTAGAGGCGCAGGATTCCGTCTCCCCCACTGCCGACATGCAGGACGACCTCGACGAGACGGACATGGCGCTCGTCGACGCCCTGCAGACCAGCCCCCGTGCCCCTTGGTCGCGGATCGGCGCGGTCCTGGGCATCGACGCCACCACCGCCGCCCGCCGTTGGGACCGGTTGCGGGCCTCCGGGCTCGCCTGGAGCACCGCGTACGAGGCGTGGGAGCGGCACGGGCGGGGGCAGCGCCTGTGCATGGCCTTCGCCGATGTGGCCGTGTCTCCCGGCAGCCTGGCCGCCGCCGCGGAGGCGGCGTGCACGGATCCGCGCGTGGCCAGTGTCGAACGCACCACCGGCGGCGGCACCACCGGCACCGACGGCGCCCTGTTCCTCACCCTGTCCTGCTCCGGTACGGCGGCCCTGACGCGCTTCGCCGACGGCCCGCTCGCCGGGCTGCCGGGCGCGCGCGACGTCCAACTCTCCGTGGTGCTGCACAGCTACCGGGAAGGCGCGGACTGGAAGGTGCACGCGCTCGACCGGGGCCAGCGCTCCCGCCTGGCGTCCGCCGCGGCGGCCCAGTCGGCGGCACCGCAGCACGGCGACGCCGACCGCGCGCTGCTCCGCGCCCTGTCCCACGACGCCCGCCGCCCCTACAGCGATCTTGCCCGGGACACCGGCACCAGCGAGGCGACGGTCCGCCGCCGGCTCACCCGGATGCTGGCTTCGGGACAGGTCAGGATCCGCTGCGACGTGTCCCATCTCGCGGCGGGCCGACCGGTCATCAGCACGTACCGGGTCGCCGTCCCCTCCGCCGAACTGGACGCGGCGGGGCACCTGGTGGCCGCGCTGCCCGGGGTCCGGTTGTGCATGGCGGTGACCGGGGAGGCCAATCTGCTGGTGTCGACCTGGGCGCGCTCGCTGAGCGATGCCGCCGGGTTCGAGGTACGTCTCGGCTCCCGGCTCCCCGGTGCCCGAATCCTGCGCCGTGACGTCACCCTGCTGACGGCCAAGCGGATGGGGCGCCTGCTGGACGACGAGGGGCGCGCCCGGGGGCACATTCCGGTGGACCATCACGTGTGAGTGACACCCCGTCGGCCGTGGAGCACGTCGGCCGCGCGACCCGTCAACTCCCCGGAATCAGCACGGCCTTCAGCGCCCTCCCCTCCCGCTGCTCCGCCACCGCCCGGTCGAACTCCCCCAGCGCGTACGTCGTCACCAGCTCGTCCAGCGGCAACCGCCCCTTCTCGTAGCGCCCGATCAACTCCGCTACGAGCTGCGCCGGTTCCGCGTCCCCCTCGACGCAGCCGCGGAGTTGGAGCCCTCGCAGCATCAGGTCCCGCACGTCGATCTCGGCCGTCGCGGGTCCGAGGCCGACCACGGCGAGCGTTCCGCGTGGCTGGAGCAGCGACAGGGCGCGGGTCAGCAGCTCCGGGCGGCCGGTGGTGTCAAGGGCGTGGGTCACCGAGGGGAGCGGGTCGTCCAGGGAGCGGGCCGCCAACGCGCCGAACCTGCTTGCCAGTTCGCGGCGCGCGGCCACCGGCTCCGCCACCACGACATCCACGCCTTCGGACAGCGCGGTCAGCACGGCCGCGCTGCCGACCGCGCCCGCTCCGACCACCAGGAGCCGGTCGCCGGGACCCGGTCGCAGGACGTTGAGGACCGCGCCCGCGCCGGTCAGGAATCCGCAGCCCAGCGGGGCCGCGACCCACGGCGGTACGTCGCCGACCGGCACACAAGATCGGGCGTCGACGAGCGCGGCCGTGGCGAAGGACGACTGGCCGAAGAAGGAGCCGAAGACCGGGACACCGCCCACGCGGATGGTGGGCGTTCCGTCCGCGCGTCGTCCCGAGTTGTTGAGGGTGGTCGCGAGGTCGCAGTAGGCCGGGTGTCCAGACCGGCACTGTCCGCAGCGGCCGCAGTGCGCGAACGAGAGCACGACCCGGCCCCCCGCCTCCAGGCCGACGACTCCCGACCCGAGGCGTTCCACGACGCCGCAGCCCTCGTGGCCGAGCACCGCCGGGCGGTCACCGAGCGCCTTCCTGGTGGCGAGGTCGGTGTGGCAGAGGCCGACCGCCTCGATCCGGACGAGCACCTCGTGCGGGCGCGGGTCGTCGAGTTCGGCCTCGACGAGCGCGCTGGGCGCGGCGCCGCGCGAGAGCAGCACCGAAGCCTTCATGTGCGGTCCGGGGTTTCGCGATCCACGTCCGGGGTTTCGCGTCCCACGCCAGGTGTTTCGCGTTCCCGGTCCGGCGTTTCGCGCTCCAGACCGAAGTAGAAGTGCCGCCCGTCCGCGAGCACGACACCGGGCTTGCCGTTCATCACGCCCATGAGCGTGGTGTCGTCGACCCGCTTGAAGTGGTCGAACACGGGCATCCCGTCGTACACCATCGTGGCGGTCACCTCGCCCCGGAACTCGACGTTCCACAGGCTGGCCTCGCCGCGGCCCGACTTGGTGTCGGAGTAGAGGCTGCCGTCCTCGGCGCGGCAGATCAGTGGCTTCGCGTCGTCGAGCGCGTCGAACCGTTTGCCGTGCCAGCGGCTCGCGGCCAGCACCTTCTCGATGGGGTGGCCGGTCAGGAAGGCGAAGCCGCGCCAAGGGCCGAGCAGCGATGCCGCATCGACCGTCTCCAAGTCGGCCCACAGGGCGTCGAGTTCGACCGGGTCCACCAGCCCCTCCACCGCACGCAGGGCCTTCCATCGTTCGCTCACGCCGCTCATCGGACCCCCAGCCTGCGCAGCAGGGCCAGTTGGCCGTTCGTACGGCGGATGAAGGATGTCACCGAGCTCTCCTCCGGCTTTGTCGGACCGAGAGGGAGGAACCGCTGCGTGGCGAGCGTCTGGCTCTCGGTGTACTTGCGGATTCCCTCGGCCCCGTGGCGCCTGCCGAGTCCGCTGTCGCCCATGCCGCCCATCCCCGCCTCGATGCTTCCGGCGGCCGCGGCGGCGCCGTCGTTGATGTTGACCGATCCGGACCGGATCCGGCGTGCGAGGCGGGCGGCCTCGCGGGTGTCCTTGGACCAGATCGACGCCGAGAGTCCGTAACTGCCCTGGTTGGCAAGGTCGACGGCCTCGTCGTCGGTCTCGTAGGGGTAGAGCGAGACGACCGGGCCGAAGGTCTCCTCGCCGCACACCGCCATCTCCGGTGTGACACCTTCGAGGATGGTGGGTTCGTAGAAGAGCGGGCCGATGTCGGGGCGGGCCTTGCCGCCCGCGAGCACCGTCGCCCCCTGGGCCACCGCCCCGCCGACATGGGACTCGACGGCCGTGAGCTGCGCCTTCGACGTGAGGGAGCCGATGTCCGCCGAGTAGTCGTAGGCGCTACCGAGGCGCAACGCCCGTGTCGCGCGGACGAGTTCGTCGCGGAAGGTGTCGTAGATCTTCTCGTGTACGTAGACGCGCTCGATGTGGATGCACATCTGCCCGGTGTTGGCGAAGGCGGCCGCCACCGTGCCTGCCGCGGCCGCCGTGACGTCGGCGTCCGCGCGCACGATCAGCGGGTTCTTGCCGCCGAGCTCAAGAGAGGCACCGACGAGGCGACGCGCGGCGCGCTCCCCGACGGTCCGTCCGGTGGCGGTCGAGCCGGTGAAGCAGACGTAGTCGGCGGCGTCGACGAGGGCCGTGCCGACCACGGAGCCGGGGCCGGTCACGATCTGCCACAGGTCGGTGGGCAGCCCGGCCTCCGCCATCAGGGCCCGCGTCCACAGCAGGGTCAGCGCGGTCTGTGAATCCGCCTTGGACACCACGGCGTTGCCGGCGAGGAGCGCGGGCAGTACGTCGCCGACGCCGAGGTAGAGCGGGTAGTTCCAGGGCGAGATGATGCCGACGACACCCTTCGGCACCCGCACCTCCTGGACCCGCGTCGCGCCGGGGATCATCCCGCGCACGCGGCGGGTCGCCAGGTAGTGCCGGGCGCGCCGCGCGTAGTGCCGGGCGATCGTCGCGACCTGGGCCACCTCCATCCACGCGTGGTAGCGCGCCTTGCCCGTCTCCCACTGGATCAGGTCGAGCGCCTGGTCCTGCCGCTTCAACAGCAGGTCGTGGAAGGCGAGTACGAGGTCGGCGCGGCGCTTGTCCGGTGTTCCCGCCCATGCCGCCTGTGCGGCGCGGGCGCCTGCCACCGCCTCCGTCACATCCTCCGGAGTGCAGGTGGGAACGGCCGCGATCGGCGACAGGTCGAACGGCGCCAGTGCGGTCAGCGGTTCGGGGACACCGGTCTCGTCGCGTTTCGCGTCGCGGCGCACCCCGCCGCACCATCGCTCGACCGCCTCGTCCGTCACCCACGCGGGGCGGGCCTGGTCCGTGCTCATGCGGGCTCCTCGCTCGTACGGGACCGCTGCTCCGGTTTCGCCTCGGTCACTTCGATGCCCTGTCGGCACTCTTGCCGACTCTCTTGTCGATGCCTGCGCGCCTCGCTATGTTAATCAGAAATCACATCCTGGAACAAGATTTGAAGCATGGCGGAAACCCCCAACGCCCAGCACATCCGGGCTTGTTGAACCGCCTGGCCAACCAGGAAAGCGAGTAAGTCAATGACAAATCTGAGCCGCAGAAACATCCTGTCGCTCGGTGCCGCGCTGGGGCTCGTCGGCGCGACGGGTACCGCCACCAACGCATGGGCCTGGTCGCCGACGGGCTCGGTCGCGGGCGCCGGAGCGGGCACCGATCCCGAGTACGTGTGGGACGACGAGATCGACCCGCTGATGGCCAAGATCATCACCAGCGGTCAGGTCCCGGCCGTCAACAAGGCGATGGGGCCGTGGGTGAACAACAACGACCCGCTGCCCAGCGGCCTGCCGGCCGAACTCCACACGTATCTGCAGGGCGTCAACAAGCTTCCGTCCTGGGCGGATCCGAAGAAGCTGGCGCGCGCCGCCGACTTCAACCGGCGCAAGGACACCTACCTCTTCCTGCTCTACGGACTCGGCAGCGGGATCATGAGCACCGTGATCCCGCGCGAGGCGAAGAGTGTGTACTGGTCCGCGGGCGGCGCCGACATGCAGGACCGCGCGGCCAAGACGTTCACGTTCGGCTACGACCTGGCCCAGCTGAAGGGTTTCGAGCCCGAGGGACAGTTCGTCGTCACCGCCAACAAGACGCGTCTGGTGCACGCCGCGGTGCGGCACATGCTGCCGCAGTCCCCGCACTGGTCGGCGGTCGCGGACCAGAAGATCCCGATCAGCAACGCCGACATCCTGGTCACCTTCCACAGCCTCGGCACGTTCGTGCGCAGGAAGCTGCTCGACTGGAAGGTGCCGTTCTCGGCCGAGGACCAGGAGGCGTTCCTGCACAGCTGGCAGGTCGCCCTGCACCTGCTCGGCGTGCGCACGGAGTACATCCCCAAGTCGTGGGACGAGGCGGACAAGCAGTCGGCGCAGGTGCTCACGCCGATCCTCTCCCCCACCACCGAGGGCATCGAACTGGCCGAGGATCTCCTGGGGTTGACCGCACAGATCGACCTCGGCGTGACGCGCGGGTTCCTCAACGAGTTCGTGCGCTACGTCCTCAGCAACGAGATCGGCGACTGGCTGGGGCTCAAGCGCGACTACGCGTCGGCGACCCTGATCCGCACCGTGTGGCCGGCCTTCATCCTCTTCCGTGAAGGACTGAACCCCATTGCGCCCAGCGCGTTCTACATGTTCGACCAGTTCGTTCGCGCACTGGCCATGGCGTTCCTGAACAAGGGCGCCTCGGGGCAGACGACACCCATCGTGATCCCGACGCACAACCGGCAGGACTAGCCACTCCCCCGCGGGCGTTGGGGCTCACCGCTCAGAGCCCCAGCGCCCGCACCACAAGTCCCGCCACCGTGGCCCGGTGCTCGGGGCTGTCCCGCCATCGCATGCTCCGCCCGGCCTCGACGACGACGCCGAACCCTGCGTGCACCAGGACGCGGGCCTGACGCGGGTCGAGCTCGGGGCAGGCCGCCCTCAACTGCTGTTCCCATACGGCGATGTGCTCGCGCTGCGCCAGTACCGCGGGGCGCCGCAGCTCGTCCGGCAGGCCGACGAACTCCGCCTCCGCGACGCTCGTCAGCGCGGTGTGCTCGAAGCTGTACGCCGCGTACGTGGCCGCCAGCGCCGCCACCGCCTCGTGCGGGTCGGCCGTCCCCTCCAGGTTCTGGTCCACCGCCTGGGCGAGCAACCCCGCCGCTTGCAGGCAGGCCGCCGCCAAGATGTCGACCTTGCCCGGGTAGTGGCGGTAGAGCGCGGACGGGGCCAGGCCCACCACCTCCGCGATCTGGCCGTTCGTGACGTTGGCGAACCCGTCCCGCGCGAACAGCGGGACGGCGGCCGCAAGGATCTCCGCGCGCCGCGAGCGCGCCACGGGGAGCGCCGGAAGTTCGATGGCCCGCTCGCTCCCCTTGGCAGGCGGAGCCGGTTCCGGGTCCTTCTCGACCAGCCGCAGGGCGCACGTCAACAGCAGTTCCTCGGAACGGCGTTGGGCGATGGACGTGCGGTGCATCGTGATCGACCCGATCGCGCCGAGCGCCGCCACAACCCGCAACTCCACGCGCCCGCCCGGGTGTTCCCGGCGCACCGCCTCGGTCACCCGACCGACGACGCGCGCGAACTTGCCCCGGAGCAGCCTGCGGTCCTCGCGGTTGAGGTACCGGGCCTCCCACCGGTACACACCGCCCTCCGCCCGGCGCTTCACGGTGATCCGCACGAGGGCCCTGAGCAGCTCCGCGGTGTCCGCGTCGGGCGGCAGCTCGTCGAGTGTGGCGACGAGCCCGTCCACCATGGCGTGCGCGCATTCGGAGAACAGCGCGTACTTGTTCGGGAAGTGCCGGTACAGGGCCGCCGCGGTGATGCCCACTCCGGCGGCGATGTCCTCCATGGACGCGGCGTGGTAGCCGCGCTCACTGAAGAGTCGCCCGGCCGCCTCGACGATCAGCTGCCTGCGGTTGCGGGGCCGAGTGGCCGGCATCGGCTCCGCGGTCATGACCGGGCTGACGAGTGCGGGAACAGAGACAGGGGCGCGGCCATGCGAGCCAGTCAATCACACGCCGGGACACGCGCCATGGTGTGCGCGGACCTGTGTGCGGAGTGTGCGCGCAGGTGAACGCACGTGCACGCACGTCAACTCTTGGTCATGATTTTCGGTGGACGGCTGTTCGCTTGGAGTATGCCGCTTAGCATCGGGCCGTCCCGCACCGTACGACCCCCTTGGGAGGCCCGGATGTCGAGGCGCGGCGACGGGTGGCGGCGCAGACGACGGTGGCTGTTCACCGGGGCACTCGTCGTGCTGCTGTGTCTGCTGGTGGCCAACGTCATCGCGCTCACCCAGGGTGAACACGACCGCGGCGGCTCCTCCGGCGGCCCGCCGCGCACGGTGGTCGAGGTGTCCGGGAGCCACTGCGGCAGGGGCTGGGACGAACCCGCGCCGGGTGTGCAGGTCTTCGCGCTGCGCAACACCTCCGCCGCCTCCGCCGAGGTGTTCCTGGAGAATCCGCGCAGCCACGTGATGTACGGCGAGGTGGAGGACATCGGGCCGGGCACGACACGGGAGTTGACGGTGCGGCTCGGCAGGGGCGCGTACGCGTTCAAGTGCCTCCCCGAGGACGCGGACGCCGCCACCGGGCCCACGGTCCGTATCCGCAAGGGCCGTTCGGGGCCCGCCGCCGCTCCGGTCACCACGCACGACCTGATCCCGCCGGCGATCGCCTACCAGAAGTGGGTCGGCGACGGACTCGACAAGGTGGTCCGCCTTACGGGGACATTGCGCGACGCCGTCGACCGGGGCGACCTCGGTGCCGCCCGTACCGCATGGCTGCCCGCCCACCTCCAGTACGAGCGGATGGGCGCGGCCTACGACGCGTTCGGCGACGCCGACGGACGGATCAACGGCACGGACGCCGGGCTGCCGGACGGCGCCCACGACAAGGACTTCAGCGGCTTCCACCGCGTCGAGTACGGGCTGTGGCACGACCAGTCGGCACACGAACTCCGCGCCCCCGCGGCCGCGTTGCTGAAGGCGGTCACCGCGCTGCGCGATGACTGGGCGCAGGCCCGGATGGACCCGGCACAACTGGGCCTGCGGGCGCACGAGATCCTGGAGAACACGGTGCAGTTCGAGCTGACAGGGCGTACGGACTTCGGCAGCGGCAGCAACCTCGCCACGGCCCGCGCCAACGTGGACGGCACCCGCGAGGTCCTCTCCCGCCTGCACCCGATTCTGACCCGGCGCTACGCCCACCTCCCGTCACTGGAGCGGGACTTGAAGCAGGCCGGGCAGACCCTCGACGGACTGCGTCACGACGGTCACTGGCCACCACTGGAGGAGCTGAGCCGGGCGCAGCGCGAGCGCGTCGACGCCCGGTTCGGGGACCTCGTCGAGCGCCTGGCCTCGGTGGCGACGCTGTGCGATCCGCGGAGGACGGTGTGAGCGGGGCGGGTGGTGTCGGGCGGCGTGGACTGCTGAGGGGTGCGGCGCTCGCCGGGGTCGGGCTCACCGCGAGCGGCGCCGCGGCCCCGGTCGGGGCGCCGGCCGGAGCGCCGATCGACACCCCAGTGGCGCCCGTCGCCGCGTTCCACGGCGCCCGGCAGGCCTCCGTCGTCGCGGCACAGCGCCGGGCCACCGCGTTCGTCTCCCTCGACATCACCGCGGACGGGCGGGCCGAACTCGCTGACGCAATGCGTAAGTTGACCGAACGCTGCCGGTTCCTCACCTCGGGCGGGACACCGGAGCCCGCCGGAATCACCGCACCGCCGGCCGACTCGGGGGTGCTCGGTGAGCGGCTGCCGGGCGGGGCGCTCGCGGTGACCGTGGGCGTCGGGGCGTCACTGTTCGACGAGCGGTTCGGGCTCGGCAGGCGCAGGCCGCGCCGGCTCACCGCGATGCCCGCCTTCCCCGACGACGACCTCCGTCCCGACTGGTGCCACGGCGATCTGAGCCTGCAACTGCACGCCGACGACCGGGACACGGTGCTGCACGCGCTGCGCGACATCGCCCGGCACACGCGCGGCGCGCTCCAGGTGCGCTGGCGCATGGACGGCTTCACCAGCCCGCCGCGCCCCTCGGGGACGCCGCGCAATCTGCTCGGGTTCAAGGACGGCACCGCCAACCCGGACACCGCCGACGCCCGCGCGATGAACCGTCTGGTGTGGGTCGGCAAGGACAGCGACGAACCGGAGTGGGCCGTCGGGGGCAGCTACCAAGTCGTGCGACTGATACGGATGTTGGTGGAGTTCTGGGACCGGGTCTCGCTGAGCGAGCAGGAGCGGATGTTCGGGCGTTCCCGCGCGTCGGGCGCGCCACTGGACGGCGACGCGGAGCACGACGCGCCGAAGTTCGTCGACGACCCCAAGGGCGACGTCATCCCGCTGGACGCCCACATCCGGCTCGCCAACCCCCGCACCCCGGACACCGCGGGCCAGCGGATCCTGCGCCGCGCCTACAACTACGACCGGGGCACGGACACCAACGGCAACCTCGACATGGGCCTGCTGTTCTCCTGCTACCAGCAGGACCTGCGGCGGCAGTTCGAGACCGTGCAGAAGCGGCTCGCGGGCGAACCGCTCACCGATTACATCTCCCCGTTCGGCGGCGGCTACTTCTTCGCGCTGCCGGGCGTGCGCGACGCCGACGACTGGTACGGCCGCGCGCTGCTGTCCTGAGCCGACTCCCAAGCGGACCTCACCACTGCGAAAAGCTTCCGCTCACAAGCGGTCAACAGGTGGTCAAGATCTGCCCGTTGATATAGATGCAGGGCTCACTCAAGTGCCACCGTACGTGCGCATGCACGCCGTCGACGTGGGTCGGAGGACGCACATCCATGGACAGCAAGGCACGTAGATCCGGGTCGGTGACCGGTGGGTCGGCGACCGGGAGATCAGTGGTGCGGGGCCTGGGCGCGCTGGTGGGAGCCGCCGCGCTCACCGTGCTCGGCGGGGCCTCCCCCACGTGGGCGGCCGCACCCGCGGGGGACGCCTCCGGCACCGCCACTCCCATCAAGCACGTGGTCGTGCTCTTCGACGAGAACAACTCCTTCGACCACTACTTCGCGACGTATCCGAAGGCCGCGAACACCGACGGCACGAAGTTCACGCCGGCCAAGGGCACGCCGAAGAACATCGACACCCTCGCCCACGCGGGCCTGCTGAAGCGGAACCCCAACCAGTACACCCCCAAGCGGCTGACCCCCGACCACGCGGTGACCTGCGACCAGAACCATTCCTACGGGCCCGAGCAGTACGCGTACGACGGCGGCAAGGCCGACAAGTTCGTGCAGAACACCGAGGTCGACAAGTGCAGCGGCGGCCTGTTCGGCGAACCCGGCCTGGTGATGGACTACTTCGACGGCAACACCGTCACCGCTCTGTGGAACTACGCCCAGCACTACTCCTTGAGCGACCGCTCCTACGGCTCGAACTACGGCCCGTCGACGCCCGGAGCCATCAACCTGGCCTCCGGTAATACGCACGGAGTCATCTCCACCGACCCGGCCTCCAGCACCGAGAACCCCCAGCAAACCGATACGCCGGACAAGACCGCGGTCCAGTCCCCTGACGCGCACGGCGTCGGCACGATGATCAATGACCCGGACCCGTCGTTCGACGACTGCTCCGACAAGAACCACACCGCCACGAGCGCCCTCGCCACCATGAAGGGCAGGAACATCGGCGACCTGCTCAACACCCGCAAGGTGTCCTGGGGTTGGTTCCAGGGCGGCTTCCGGCCGAGCTCCGCGTGGAACGGCGAGGACGGCTCGTACGCCAAGTGCGAGGACGCGCACGCCAATGTCGGCGGTGCCTCGACCCTCGACTACAGCCCGCACCACAACCCGTTCGCCTACTACAAGACGACGGCGAACCCGCACCACCTCGCGCCCACGAGCGTCGCGGAGATCGGCCACGCGGGCCGCGCCAACCACAATTACGACCTGACCGACTTCTCCGCCGCGGCGAAGGCGGGCCACCTCCCGGCGGTCAGCTTCGTCAAGGCCAGCGCGTACCAGGACGGGCACGCAGGCTACTCCGACCCCGTCGACGAGCAGCACTTCCTGGTGAACCAGATCAACGCGGTGCAGAGCTCGCCGCAGTGGAAGTCGACCGCGATCGTCGTCGCGTACGACGACTCGGACGGCTGGTACGACCACGCCTACATCCCGCCGCGCAACGGTTCGAAGGACACCACGGTCGGCTCCAACGGCAAGGCCGCCGACTCCCCCGCCTGCCAGAACGGCCCGGCGGCGGCCGGGGGTTACCAGGACCGCTGCGGCCCCGGCACCCGGCAGCCGCTGCTCGTGATCTCCCCGTACAGCAAGGTCAACAAGGTCGACCACACCATGACCGACCAGGCGTCCATCATCCGCTTCATCGAGGACAACTGGCACACGGGCCGGATCGGCGACCACTCCTTCGACGCCACCGCGGGCCCGCTGTCCGGCATGTTCGACTTCAAGCACCCCAACAACAGACAGCTGCTGCTGAACGCGGACGGCTCGGTGAAGTCCGAGGGCGCCCTGCACGCCGTCGCCCCGGTCACGACACACATCACACCGGGCCCACCGATGGAGAACACGGCCGCGACGACCGACGACTCCCCGGTGCTCCCGGTGAGCCTCGGTGTGGCCGCGCTGGTCGCCACCGGCGCCACCGGCACGTACCTCACCCTGCGCCGCAGGCAGCGCACCACCGCCTGACGACGCGCCCCCAGACTGCCCGGCACGGTCCAGCGCCCCCTGGACCGTGCCGGGCGGACTCCGCGCCCGCTGCCTACTGACCGCTGATGTCGACCATCCAGGTGATCCCGAAGCGGTCGGTGCACATGCCGAACTCGTCGCCCCACATCTGCTTCTCCAGCGGCACGCCGACCGTTCCATGGGCCGACAGCTTCTCCCAGTAGCCGTGCAGCGCCCCGGCGTCGTCGCCGCTGACGCTCACTGAGATGTTGGTGCCGACGGTGCGGTCCATGCCGGGCGGGGTGTCCGAACCCATGATCGTGAAGCCGGCCGGGGTCTCGAGCAGGGCATGCATGATCTTGTCGTCGAAGCCGGCGGGCGCACCGCCGCCACCGGCGGAGCCGAAGGTGTTCAGGACGAGCTCGCCCCCGAACACGTCCTTGTAGAACTCCATGGCCTGGCGGGCGTCCCCGTCGAAGGCGATGTACGGGTTGAGGCGAGAAGCCACAGCGGTGTCCTTTCGAGGGGTGCTGCACGTGGGTGCTGCATGTGGGTGCTGCACGTGGGTGCTACGTGTGGGTGCTCCGGACTTCCGCATTATTCGGCGTCGGCTCCACCTGCGCACGGTGAAGCTCGGCTATCAGCTCCTGCAGCGTGTGGTCGTCGGCGTCGGCGCCGTGGGTCTCGGCGGTGCGGGCGAACATGGCCTGCTCGTACGCGGTCAGCGCGGCCTCCACGTCACCGGGGTGTGCGGCGATGGCCTGGGCCAGTTCGGCTCCGTCCACCATGGCCAGGTTGGCGCCCTCGCCGTTCGGGGGCGCGAGGTGCGCCGCGTCGCCCAGCAGAGTGACGCCCGGCACCCGCTCCCACCGGTGGCCGGTGGGCAGCGTGTACAGGCGGCGCAGGGTCGGCGCGCCTTCGGCCTCGGTGATCAGCGCGGTGAGCTCGGGCGCCCAGCCGTGGAACTCCTCCGCGATGCGCTCGGTGGCGGCGGCGTCGGTGAAGTCGATGGCGTCGAACCACTCCAGCGGCTCCTCGAGACCCACGTACGCGTGCAGGGTGCCGCCCCGCTCCCGGTGCGCGAACAGCTCCCGGCCCGGCTTCAACGAGATCATCATCCCGCCGCCGACCGCTTTCGCCGTGGCCGGGTGCCGGGTGTCGGACTCGTACAGGTAGGACTCGACGACCGACTTGCCGGAGTACGCGGGTGTGGCGGCGGAGAGCAGTGGGCGGACCCGGGACCAGGCCCCGTCCGCGCCGACCAGCAGGTCGGTGACGACGGTGGAGCCGTCGGCGAAGGTCACCTCGTGGTGTCCATTATCGAGGGCGCGGACGCCGCTGACCTTGTGCCCCCAGCGGACGGTGCCGGCGGGGAGGGAGTCGAGCAGGATCTGTCGCAGTTCGCCCCGGTAGACCTCCGGGCGGCCGCCCGTGCCGTCGTCGTCCTTCTCGAACAGCACGGTGCCGTCCGGTTCGAGGATCCGCATGGCCTCATGGCCCTCAAGGACGAGCGCACGGAACTCGTCCATCAAGTCGGCGGCTTCGAGGGCGAGTTGGCCGTTGTAGTCGTGGATGTCGAGCAGCCCGCCCTGCGCACGCGCGGTCGGCGAGGGCTCCGCCTCGTGGACGGTGGCGGGTATGCCGTGGAGGTGCAGGACGCGGGCGAGGGTGAGCCCGCCGAGACCGGCGCCGATGATCGTGACGTGCTTGCTGTCCGTGGTCATGGTGGGGTCCTTCCGGTTCGTACGTGGGCCGCGGGGCGTGGTGCCCGCGGCCGGCGTCGTTGTCGCACGGCGCCTACCGCCACCAATCTCCCTGCGGCCCACGACAGATCACCTACAGACCACCGACCGCCCCCGACAGCTCGCCGACAGCGGCCCCACACACGTCGGAACCCGCCGGGCGGATCCGTCAGCGCAGCACCTCGAACGCCCAGTAGTCCGCGGGCCCTTCGGCCGTGTACGGCACGTCGCGCCGCCGCTCGACGACCTTGAGGGCGCCGTCGTCCGCCTGCCGCTGCACGTACTCGACGAAGTCCGAGCCCGCCAGGTACTTCGAGAAGGTGCTCACCAGGACGAGGCCACCGGGCTTCGTGACACGCAGCAGCCCCTGCACACCGGTCGGCGGCACGTGCCCCAGCGTGAA
Organism: Streptomyces sp. UC4497; assembly: GCF_054871485.1. Taxonomy (NCBI): domain Bacteria; kingdom Bacillati; phylum Actinomycetota; class Actinomycetes; order Kitasatosporales; family Streptomycetaceae; genus Streptomyces; species Streptomyces sp. UC4497. Next base: position 38,432 of record NZ_JBTYHB010000034.1, read on the forward strand.
GACACCGCAGCAGACGGCCACGTCGTAGCTGTCGTCCGCGAACTCCACCAGGCCCCGGTTCATGTCCACGCCCGCGGTGAGCGAGCGGTAGATGCCGGTCTTGCGGGCCTCGGCGACCATGCCCTCATTGAGGTCGAAGCCGTCGATCACGGTGACACCGCGCCGCGCGAGCACCCCGCCGACCAGGCCCGTTCCGCAGCCCGCGTCGAGGACCACGGACCCGGCCCCGATCGCACCCGGATGGTCGCCCGCCATCGCGTCGAACAGTTCGCCGATCTCGTGGGGGCCCCGGTAGTCGGTGGTGCGCAGGTCCTCGTCGTACGAGGCCGCCCATTCTCCGTAGTACGAGTCGATGCGGTCGGGAACGCCTTCGAGACCATGCGCCTTCTTGATCCGGTCCTGGCTCTCTGACACCCAAGTCTCCCTTGTCGTCGGACGGTTCACGCCCCCGGCGGGCCCGTCGCGACCCGCCCAGGGGTGACCGTCACGCCGCTACCCGGAAAGACCGGATCCGAACACGACCGGGGTGTCGACCCACTGGTTACAGCCAGTGGGTGGCGGTGGTGAAGCGCGCGAGGGTCTCCGGCAGCGGGTCGATGCCGATTCCGGGGCCCGAAGGCACCGACAGACAGCCGTCCTGGTCGAGCACGAACGGCTCGGTGATGTCCTCCGCGTAGTAGCGGCTCGAGGCCGAGGTGTCGCCGGGCAGGGTGAAGCCGGGCAGCGCGGCGAGCGCCAGGTTGGGGGCCCGGCCGATGCCGGTCTCCAGCATGCCGCCGCACCACACCGGCACACCGTTGGCGACGGCCACGTCGTGGATGCGGCGGGCCTCCAGGTAGCCGCCGACGCGGGCCGGCTTGACGTTGATGATCCGGCAGGCCTCCATGGCGATGGCGGTGGCGGCGTCCCGCGCGCTGTGGATCGACTCGTCCAGGCACACCGGGGTCGCGATGCGCTGCTGGAGCCGGGCGTGGGCGCGCAGATCGTTCTCGGTGAGCGGCTCCTCGATGAGCAGCAGCCCGAACTCGTCCAGTTTCCGCAGGTGTTCGGCGTCGGCGAGGGTGTACGCGGTGTTGGCGTCCACCTGCAGCGGCAGCGCGTCGCCGAAGCGCTCGCGCACCGCGCGCAGCGGCTCCAGGTCCCAGCCTGGCTCGATCTTCAGCTTGATGCGGACATAGCCCTCGGCCAGATACTCCTCGACGTCGTCGAGGAGTTCAGGGATGGAGTTCTTGATGCCGACGGAGACACCTGCGGGAACCTTCTGCCCGGTGGCCGAGCCGAGGTACGTGGCCAACGGCATCCCGTACGCGCGCAGTTCGGCGTCGAGCAGCGCCGTCTCAAGGGCGGCCTTCGCCAGCTCGTTGCCCTTGACCGGTTCCATCGCGGCCCCTGCGGCGGCCGCCCGCGGCTCGGGGAGCGCCTTGACGCGCGGCAGCAGGAAGTCCCGGATGACGATCTCGGCGCCCGCGATGAACTCGGAGCAGTACAGCGGGTCGGGGTCCCCGGCGAACTCCGACCAGCCCTCGGCCTCGTCGGTCACCACGTGCAGCAGGAAGGCGTCCTTGCTGTCGACGCTGCCGAACGATGTGCGGAACGGCTTGACCAGCGGAATCGCGATGTGCAGCAGCTCTACGCGTTCGATCTTCATGCCTGGTCCTCCTGGGCGGTGAGAGCAGAGGATGGGGTCTCCCCTGCTCGAGCGGAGCCGAGAGCTTGGGGAAGGGTGAGCAGGTACCAGCCGTCGCGGGACATCGCCGTCGCCCGCAGGCCCTCCGCGTACGCCGAGGTGAAGACCTCGCGCACGGCGTGCCGCCAGCGCAGCGCGGTGTCCGGGTCACCGGCGCGCAGGGCGACGATGTCCTCGGGGACGCGGCACCACAGGCGGTTCGCGTCGCGGGCGGCGAGCGGTCCGCCGTCCGGGGCCTTGGCGAGCACGGCGGCCTCGGCGCGACCCTCGGCCGGGTCGCCGGCCCCCGGGGCGTCGGCCGTCAGATCCCACAGGGCGGTGAGGCGGTCGGTCTCGTCGCCGTTGTTGATGCCGTCGTCCATCGGCCCGTAGAAGTCGACCTGGTACTCGCTGGCGACCGCGCCCAGCTTCACCAGGTTGAAGCGGGCGTTCCTGGCGACGAGCGGGTCGAAGGTCCAGCGCATGGTGCGGGCACCGCGCTCCAGGGCCCAGATTCGCTGGGCCTGCTTCACGAGGTAGCCGGTGCCCCGGTCGGAGGTAGCGGCCGCCGCGGCGAGCGAGTACACGTCCCGCTCGGCCGGGGGTCCGAACACCGCGACCGAGGCACCGACCACGGCGCCGCCCGACCGGGCCGCGTGCACGGCGCCGCCCGCGTGGGCGACGCTGTGCAGCACATCGGTGTGGAAGGGCGGGGCGTCGCGGGGCATCTGCCACACGTCGGCGAGGAAGTCGGCCACCGCCCGCAGTCCCGCCACGTCGTCGACGGTCGAGGTCGTCAGATCGTTCATGGCCACGAGTCTCGGGGCGGACGGCGGGGAGGTCCTTGTGGTGGTGGCCAATCATCGACGTCTAGCCTGTTGCGATCGGACAATCCCCCGCTGCCGCCGTCGGCGAAAGGTTCACCCATGGACACCTGCACGCTGGGAAACCTCCTCGACGCGCTCGGCGGCTCCACGCTGCGCCTGTTCAGCGCCCCGCACGGCCGCACCGTCCCGGTCACCGAAGTGCTGCTGCACGACCCGCACACCCCGCTGCCGGAGCGGGCGCCGGGCGCGCTGCTCCTCGCCGTCGGCGTGCGCGCGGGCGAGGCGGGGCCGCTGGTGCGCGACGCCGGGCGGGCCGGGATGGCGGGGGTCGTGGTGCGCGGCGACGGCTCGGACGCGGTGCCGGACGCCGAGACGGCGGGCGCCGCGCTGCTCGGGACGGACCGGGACGCCGCCTGGCACCAGGTGTTCCAGCTGCTGTCGTCCGTCGTCGGCGCGCACGGCACGCGCACGGCGCCGCTGGGCGAGGACGCGCTGCCGGGTGACCTGTTCGCGCTGGCCAACGCCGTCGCGGCGGCCGTGGGCGGGGCGATCGCCGTGGAGGACCTCGGCCGGCAGATCCTCGCGTACTCGACCGTCCCCGCCCAGCCGGTCGACGAGACGAGGCGGCAGGGCATCCTCGGCCGCCAGGTCCCCGGCAGCCCGGAGAACGACGAGGACTACCGCCTCCTGTACGCCGCCGAGGGCCCGCTGAAACTCCCCGGAGTGACCGCCGACGAGCTGCCCCGCCTGGCCACCACGGTGCGCGCCGGAGGCGAGCTGCTCGGCTCGATCTGGGCGGTGGACACGGGGAGCCTGGCCGCCGACGCCGGGGACGCGCTGCGCCAGGGTGCCTCGGCCGCCGCGATGCTGCTGCTGCGGGCGCGGGCCGCCGACGAGCTGGCCCGGCACCTGAGCAGCGACCTGCTGCGCCGCCTGCTCGACGGCTCCATCGAACCGGCCGCCGCCGCGCACCGCCTCGGCCTCGCGCCCGACGCCCCGGTGCGGGTCGCCGCGTTCGCACTCGCCGGCGCGGCGACCGCGCAGGACGGCGGGCAGGCGGCGCTGCGCCTGCTCGACCTCGTACGACTCCAGTGCCAGACCCGGTACGGGCAGCACGCCTGCGTCCTGCTCGACGGTGTGGTGTACGCGCTGCTGCCGGTGGTCGGGGCCGCCGATCACGCGGCCGACCGGCATCTGCGGATCGCCGAGGACATCGTGCGGCGCGCGGAGGAGGCGCTGCGGATCTCCGTGCGGGCCGGGCTCGGGCACGCGGTGCCGGGCGTCGCCGGGGTCCGGGACTCGCGGGACGACGCCGATCTGGTGCTGCGGGTGCTGGGGGCCGGACAGGTGGCGGACGCCGGGCAGGTCCGGGCGCGGACCTCGCTGCTCGTGCTCGGCGAGTTCCTGGCCGACCGCAGGGACCAGTCGGCCGGGCCCTGGTGGGACGTCCTCGCGCACGACGCCGAGCACGGCACCGAGTACGCCCGTACGCTCATCTGCTGGCTGGACGCGGGCTGCGACGCCGGACGGGCGGCGGAGCGGCTGGTCGTGCACCCCAACACCTGCCGCTACCGGCTGCGCAAGGTGCAGCGGCAGCTCGGCATCGACCTCGACGACCCGGACCAACGCCTGTTGCTGTGGGTGCAGTTGCGGACCCTGGCGGGGCTACGCGGCTGAATCCTCGGACAGCAGCCACCCGCGCAACCGCTCCTCGCACTCCCGCACCTCCGCCATCGACACGAACTCCCCCGGCGTGTGGGCCAGTTGGGGGTCGCCGGGCCCGCAGTTCAGTGCCGGTACGCCGAGTGATGCGAAGCGTGCCACGTCGGTCCAGCCGAGCTTCGGCCGCGGTTCGACACCAAGGGCCTTGACGAGCCCGGCCGCCATGGGCCGATCGAGCCCCGGCAGCGCGCCCGGCTCCACCTCCGTGACGCGCACCTCGTACTCCGGGAAGAGCCCGCGCACATACGCCTCCGCCTCCTCCGGTGAACGGCTGGGCGCGAAGCGGAGGTTGACGGTGACCACGCACTCGTCGGGCACGACGTTGGACGACACCCCGGCGCGCACGGCGACGGCGTTGAGGCCCTCCCGGTACTCCAGGCCGTCGATCGTGATCCGCTCCGGGACGTGAGCGTACAGCCGGGTGAGGACCTCGCCGGCGAGGTGTGCCGCGTTGCTGCCCATCCAGGCGCGCGCGGTGTGCGCCCGCTGTCCCGGCACGACGATGTCGGCGAGGAGGAAGCCCTGACAACCCGCCTCCACGCCGCCGTCGGAGGGTTCGAGGAGCAACGCCAGGTCTCCGTGCAGGAGTTGGGGCCTGCGCGCGGCCATCACGGCGAGGCCGTTGCGGTCGCCGGCGATCTCCTCGCACTCGTAGAAGGCGAAGGTCACATCGCGGGTCAGCGGCCTGCCCGCCACCGCGGCGGCCAGCTTCAGCGCGACCGCCACGCCGCCCTTCATGTCGCAGGCGCCGAGCCCGTACAGCCGCTCGCCGTCGCGGCGCGCCGGGAGGTTGCCGGCCGCCGGGACGGTGTCGAGGTGTCCGGCGAGCACGACCCGCTCGGGGCGGCCGAGTTCGGTGCGGGCGACGACGGAGTTGCCGACGCGCTCCACGTCCAGGCCCGGCAGCGCGCGCAGCGCGGTCTCCACGGCGTCGGCGAGCGCGCCCTCGGCGCCGCTCTCGGAGGGCATGTCGACCAGTGCCTCGGTGAGCGCGACGACGTCGGCGGCGAGGTCGAGGGGCACGGCTGATCTCCTTCGCGTCTGCGGCGCGGTGTGTCCGCGGGGTGCGTCCATCATCCTCGGGCGACGACACCGGTGGCGGGTTGTGACATCGGCCAACACCCCGCGAGGCACTTGTGCCGATCGGCCAATGTGCGGGGCCCGCCGGTCCCGAAGGATCCGGGTCCTCACCGACCGCACGGCGCACCCGTCGCCGTGCCACCCGTCGCACAGGAGGACCCATGGGCCCAGTGGCCACTCAGCTGTTGCGCCGCAAACCCCTGGAAAGCATCGTCGCGGCTGCCGAGGGCGAGAGCGATCCGCAAGATCCGCAGGACGGCCCCCAACTGGAACGCACCATGGGTCTGGGACGGCTGACGCTGCTCGGGATCAGCTCCGTGCTCGGCACCGGCATCTTCTTCGTCCTCGGCACGAGCGTGCCCACGGCCGGTCCCGGCGTCGTGCTGTCGTTCGTCATCGCGGGCACCGTCGCCGCCCTCGCGGCGCTCTGCTACGTGGAGTTGGCCGGGGCGATCCCGGTGGCGGGCAGCACCTACTCGTACGCGTACGCCTCGCTGGGTGAGGGCATCGCGTACCTCGTCGCCTGGTGTCTGGTCCTGGAGTACGGGGTGGCGGTGTCCACCGTCGCGGTCAGCTGGGGCCAGTACCTCAACGAGGTCTCGGACGCGCTGTTCGGTGTCACGCTGCCCGACGCGATCAGCCAACCGCCGGGCGCGGGCGGCATGGTGAACATCCCGGCGATCGTGGTCGTCCTGGCGTGCACGGCGCTCCTCGCCCGCGGCACCCGGGAGTCCGTCCTGGTCAACTCGATCCTGGTGTGCGTGAAGCTCGCCGTCCTCGTGATGTTCGCGGTGGTGGCCCTCACCGCCTTCCGGGCCGACCGCTTCGCCGACTTCGCGCCGCACGGCCTGGGCGGCATCACCGCGGCCGCCTCCGCCGTCTTCTTCTCGTACGTCGGCTTCGACACGGTCTCGACGGCGGGCGAGGAGGTGCACAACCCGCGCCGCACCATCCCGCTCGCGCTGCTGCTCACGCTCCTCGTGGTGACGGCCCTGTACATCCTTGTCGCGGTCGCCGGCATCGGCGCGCAGCCGGAGGGGGCGTTCGCGCGCCAGGAGGCGGCGGGCGAGGCGGTGCTCGCGTCGATCCTCACGTCGGTCACCGGCTCCGGCACGGCCGCGCTGATCCTCTCCGCCGGCGCGGTCGTCTCCATCTTCAGCGTCGTCCTGGTCACCCTCTACGGGCAGACCCGCATCCTGTTCTCGATGGCGCGGGACGGCCTGGTGCCCCAGGTCTTCCGCAGGGTCGACCGCAAGCGGCACACTCCCGCGGCCAACTCGTGGATCGTGGGTGTCGCGGTCGCGGCGCTCGCCGGGTTCGTCCCGCTCCAGGAGCTGGCCGACCTGACGAGCATGGGCACGCTGATCGCCTTCGTGGCGGTGGCGGCGGCGGTGATGGTGCTGCGCCGCATCGCCCCCGACGCCCCGCGCCCCTTCCGGGTCCCGCTCTACCCGGTGGTGCCGATCCTCACCGCCGCCGCCTGCGCCTATCTGGCGTACCAACTGCCGGGCCTGACCTGGACGTTGTTCCTGGGCTGGCTGGCCCTGGCGGCCGCGCTGTACCTGGCGTTCGGGCGGCGCAGGTCGGCGCTGCGGGAGGAGGTCGAGCGGGAGAGGTCGGCCACAGCGGTGCGTTGAGCACGGGGTGACTCAGCGGGTCTGGAGGTCGGCCAGGGCGTGCGTCACGTCTGCCGACGCCGGGTAGAGGTCGCGGTAGAGCGCGTACAGCTCGTCGTAGCGGGTCGTCACCTCGGGGCGCGGGGCGAGGCGTTCGGCGACCGGGTTCCAGTCGTCGATGCGGGCGTCGTCCGTGACGAGCTGCGCGGCGAGCAGGGCTTCTCCGTAGGAGGCTCCGACGGAGGTCGTCCGGACCTCCTGCGTACGGCCGGTGACGTCGGAGACGATCTGGGTCCACAGCCGTCCCTGCGTGCCGCCGCCGACGGCGACGACGCGGCGGATGTCGCCGCCCGCGGCTTCCAGCGCCTCGATGTTGTGCCGCACGCCGAAGGCAGTGGCCTCCAGGGCGGAGCGGTACAGGTCGCCGCGTGTGTGGCCGAGGGTGAGGCCGGCGATGACACCACGGGCGCGCGGGTCGTCGACGGGGGTGCGCTCCCCCGCGAAGTACGGCAGCATCAGCAGGCCGTTCGCGCCGGGCCCCGACTTCTCGGCGAGGCCCAGGAGTTCGGGGTAGTCGACGTCGCCGAACAGGTCGCGCAGCCAGCCGGTGACGGCGCCGGATGTGGCCATGCCGCCCGCGAGGTTTCGGGTGTCGGGCAGTGCGCCGACCGTGCTCCACAGCGCGGGGTCGCGCAGCAGGTCGGGCACGGTGTGCACGAGGAACATGGTCGTGCCGTACATCAGCATCAGGTCGCCGACGCCGTGCGCCCCGACGCTGAGCGCCTCGGCCCAGGCGTCGACGGTGCCGGTGGTGACGGGGATGCCGGCGGGCAGGCCGGTGGCGCGGGCGGCCTCTGCGGTGACGGTGCCGGCAGCCTCGCCGGACCAGCGCAGCGGCGGGAGTTCGATGCCGGGCGCGATCCGCTCGGCCCACGGCGCGTACCAGTCGCGGGCCAGGGTGTCGTAGAGCGGGGTGCACTGGCTGGCGGAGTGGTGGTCGAGGACGTAGGCACCGGTGAGCTTGCGGGCGAGCCACGAGCTGGGCATGTAGAGGCGGCGGGCGCGGGCGAACAGCTCCGGCTCCTCGTCGGCGACCCACGCGACCTTGGCGCCCGCCGCCTGCGAGGTGAGCCGCGATCCGCATCGTCGGACGATCTCGTCCGCCCCCAACTCCCTGTCCAGACGCTCGATCTGGTCGACGGAGCGGGTGTCGACGCCGTACAGGATCGCGGGCCGCAGCGGCGTGTCGTCGGCGTCGGTGAGCAGTACGCACGGCCCCATGCCGCTGACGCCGACGGCGACCACGTCCGTGTCCTGGGCGGACGTCAACTCGCGGGCGAGGGATACGAACTCGTCCCACCACACCTCCCCCGGCATCTCCACGTGCCCCGGGGCGGGACGGTCGACGGTGTGCTCGCGGACGGCGGTGTGCAGCACGGTGCCGTCGAGGGCGACGAGGATCCCCTTGCTGCTGGACGTACCGATGTCCACGCCGATGACTGCTGACTGGGGCATACGGGCTCCGCTCCTCGGTTGTCCGACTGCTGCGACGGGGTGTGCGCACCGTACTGGGTGGTGGAGCACCACTTACCACGCAGGGGCCCGTCCGCCCCCTTGTCCCGCGTTCGGGCCACAGGCGAGAGTGATCCGCAGGCCTCCCGAGGAAAGGACCCCCGCATGACGCGCATCGTCCGCTTCGCCGACGACACCGGGACCGTGAGGACAGGGATCGCCGACGCATCCGGTGCGATCCGCCGCTTCGACGGGGCGCCCCGCGTCGCCGACCTGTTGCGGCTGCCGGTCGACGGACTGCGGGAGTTGGTGGAGGCGACCGCCGCGCGGCAACGGCCCGACGCCGAGGAGGCCGACGTGCTTCTGCTGCCGCCGATGGACGGCCTGATGGAGCTGTGGGCGGCCGGCGTGACGTACGAGCGCTCGCGGGAGGCGCGCGTCGAGGAGAGCACCGAGCAGTCGGTGTACGAGCGGGTCTACGACGCCGAACGGCCCGAGTTGTTCCTGAAGGCGCTGCCGTGGCGCCTGGTCACCGACGACGAACCGATCGCGGTCCGGGACGACTCCGAGCTGAACGTGCCGGAGCCGGAGCTCGGCGTGGTGCTCAACCAGGCGGCGCAGACGGTCGGTTACGTGATTGTGGACGACGTCAGCTCGCGCTCCATCGAGGGCGAGAACCCGCTCTATCTTCCCCAGGCGAAGATCTACGCCGGGAGCGCGGCGGTGTCCTCGGGCATCGTCCCGGTGTGGGAGGTCGACGCCCCGCAGGCGCTGAAGATCTCGCTGACCGTGTGGCGGGACGGGGCTGCCGCGTTCCGGGGAGCGATCTCCACGGCGGCGTTCCATCGCTCGCCCGAGGAGCTGGCGGAGTATCTGTGGCGGTGCCAGCCGTTCCCGGACGGCGCCGTGCTGTCCACCGGGACCGGCATCGTGCCGGAGATCGACTTCACGCTGAAGGCGGGCGATCTGGTCGAGACGGCGATCGACGGGGTGGGCGTGCTGACCAACCATGTGCGTGTCGGCCGGGCCGAACTCGACTGGCTGGTCGAGGCGGTGGACCGCCCGCTGATCCGCCGCGACGTCCGCCGTTCCGCTTCGGGGAGCGCCTGACCGTGCCCCGTCGGCCACCGAGGCACTGACGGCTTTAAGGCGCCCCGAACCAACGGTGCAGCGCCGCCTCCAGACCACTCACGTCGTCCGGGCCGTGGCCGGTCCAGGCGACATGGGTGTCGGGGCGCAGCAGCATGCCCGTTGCGTCGGTGCCGTCCGCCGTGCCGGTGATCACGTCGACCCGGTCGTGCCAGGGCTTCGCCACGTCGGCGAATCCGCCGCCGAGGTCGAGGAGCAACGGGCGCCCGGTGGCGGTCAGTTCGGCCAGCCGGTGGGCGCCCGTGGCGGTGTGTATAACGAGGTCGGGTGCGAAGCCCTCGGTGGTGCCGGCGACGAGGTGGGCGACGCGTTCCGTGCCCGCGGTCGTGGCCAGCAGCTCGCCGAAGACGGTCCGCAGGGCGGTGACCTCCGGGCCGGGGCGCAGCAGCGCCGACTGGGCGAGGGTGGAGTCCACGACGCGTTCGGCGACGGGGCGGCGCTCCTCGTCGTACGTGTCGAGGAGGCCCTCGGGCGCCCATCCGCGCACCGTTGCGGCCAGTTTCCAGCCGAGGTTGACGGCGTCCTGGAGGCCCAGGTTGAGGCCGGGGCCACCGATCGCCGAGTGCACGTGGGCCGCGTCCCCGAGCAGCAGGATCCGCCCCTCCCGATAGCGTTCCGCGAGCCGCGTGTTGCCTCCGACGAGGCGGCGCAGCAGATGCGGTCCCTCACCCTCGGGCGGGAGCACCGGCAGGGGTGCGCCCAGGACGCGTTCGGCGCTGTCGAGCAGTTCCTGGAAGGTCATCGGCGCGGACCGGTCGTCGTCGGGTGACTCGACCTCCGTGGTGTGGACGCTCGCGGGGCGGCCGGGAAGTCGGGCCCAGACGATGGTTCCGCGCTCGGTGCGTACGTACATCGTGGGCGGCAGCGTCCCGTAACCGGGAACGATCAACTCGCCTTGCGGGCCCACGTGTTCGTCGCGCGCGGACACAGTCGCCGAACGTGACACGAAGTCGTCGTTGGTGACTCCGGGAAAGCCGATGCCGGCCAGGCGGCGCACGGTGCTGCGCCCTCCGTCGGCGGCCACCAGGTAGCGGGTCGTGAGGTGTTCCCCGCTCGCCAGGGTCACCTGGACCGAGTCGGCGTCCTGGCCGACGTCAGTGACTTCCTGACCCATGCGCAGGTCGACGCCGAGTTCGGCGGCCCGTTCGGCGAGGACCGCCTCGATCCGTGCCTGTGGTGCGGGGAGAATGCCGACCGGGTTGTTCTCGAGCCGGTGGAGCTCCAGGGGGAACGCGCCGAACATGTAGCGGGGCGCGGGCCGGACGGGTTCCTCGGAACCGCTGATCCGGGCGTACAGGCCGCGCCGGTCCAGCATCCGCACCACCTGGCCCACCAGGCCGTTCGCCCGGGGTTCCGTCTTCGGTCCGGTGAGCCGCTCGATGACGACCGGGCGGACCCCGGACAACGCCAGTTCGCAGGCCAGCATCAGCCCGTTGGGGCCACCGCCCGCAATGATCACGTCGTACATGACATGCCTCCTTGAGGACTTAGAGGACGTAGAGGGCTTAGCGGGCCTAGGGGGCCTAGGGGGCCTAGGGGGTCGGTAGTCCTGCGGCGAGCATCGTGAGGGCCGACCGCAGCAGAGCCTCCATCGACTCCTCCGCACCGCCCTGAAGGAACAGGTCGATCGCGGCGCTGTTGGCGGCGGTCACGGTCGCGGCCACCAGGCGGGGATAGAGGTCGACGTCGACGGACGTGCCCGTGCGGTCGGCGATCGCCGCGGCGAGTTCGCTCTCCGCGACCTTGCCCGCCCGCAGCATCTCGGCCTGGAGAGCCGGCTCCGCCACCATCACCCGGAGCCCCGCCGCCCAGTCGGCCGGCTCCTGCGGCGGCATGTCCCGCACCTCGGGGCCCGGCTCCAACTGCCGGAGCACCGCTTGGGAGACGACCTCCCACAACGGCTCGCCCTCCGGCGCGGACCGCACTTCGGCAGCCACCCGCAGGGAGCGCTGGAGGTGACGGAAGGCGATCGCCTCCGCCTTGCTGGAGAAGTAGTTGTTGAAGGTGCGCGGCGAGACGCCGACCGCCTCGGCGATGTCCTCGACCCGGACATTGTCGAGCCCGCGCTCCACGGTGAGCCTGATCGCGGCCCAGCTCAGCGCCACGCGGGTGGCTTCCTTCTTACGCTCCCTCAATCCGCTCATGGCACCACCGTAGCAAAACCTGCGCGACACGCAATAATGCGTGTCACGCACGTTTTGCTCGTCCATACGACCGGGCTCACAGCCAGGAAGTCGCCAGCCCCACCGCCACGGCCGCCATACCGAGCAGCACCCCGTTGAGCGCGACCTGCCGCTCGCCACGGCGCAGGTGGAGCCGGGTCGCGCCGATCTGGAGGACCACGAACCCGAGGGCCGCGACCAGCGCCAGCCAAGGCGCGATTCCGGTCAGCGGCGGCAGCACGAGGCCGAGTGCGCCGAGCAGTTCCAGCGCCCCGATCGCCCTGACGGCCCGCATCGGCGTGCTGTCCACCCAGGCCATCATCGGCCGCAGCTGCTCGCGGCTGCGGACCACCTTGAGCCCGCCCGAGTAGACGTAGAACAGGGCCAGCAGTCCGGCGACGATCCAATAGGCGAGCTTCAGTTCCTCGGTCATGCCCCGATTCCACCGCCGGGGCAGGCGACCCGTCCAAGACCCGTTTCGCGACGCCGATACCGTACGGGTATCGTCCCCGCATGGAGCTACGCACGCTGCGCTACTTCGTGGCGGTCGCCGAGGAACTCCACTTCGGCCGGGCCGCCACCCGGCTGCACATGAGTCAGCCACCGCTGAGCCGGGCGATCAAGCAGCTGGAGACCGAGGTCGGGGCCGCGCTGTTCGACCGCTCCCCCGCCGGTGTCACACCGACCGCTGTGGGCGTCGTGCTGCTCGACGAGGCGCGCGCCCTGCTGGAGCGGGCCGACCTGGTACGCGACCGGGTGGCAGCGGCGGCGGGATCCGCCGCTCTCACCGTGGGCGTCCTGGGCGACAGCACCGATCCGGGCGTGACCCGGCTTGCCGCCGCCCACAGCCGTGCGCACCCGCGCGTCGAGGTGCGCATCCGCGAGACCGATCTGACCGATCCCACCTGCGGGCTGCACGCCGGTCTCGTCGACATCGCCCTGACCCGTGGCCCGTTCGACGAAACCGGCCTGGCCGTACGCGAGTTGCGCGCCGACCCGGTGGGCGCTCTGCTGCGGGACGACGATCCGCTGGCCCGCCGCGACAGCCTGGCCCTGGCGGATCTTGCCGACCGCCGCTGGTTCGTGTTCCCGCCGGGCACCGACCCCGCCTGGCAGGCGTACTGGAGCGGCGGGCGGCCCCGCGAGGGCCCGGTGGTCCGCACGGTCCAGGAGTGTCAGCAGGCCGTGCTCTGGAACGGCACGGTCGGCATGACACTTCTGGGTCACCGACCTGGGCAGGGACTCACCGTGGTGCCGCTGAGCGACATGCCACCGAGCCGCGTGGTCGCGGCGTGGAGCGACGGCGACACCAACCCGTTGATCCGCTCATTCGTCCAGCTCGCGACCACGACGTACCGCGACAGGCCCGAGGCCTCTTAGGCGGTGGGAAGCCCAAGGGCCGGGGCGAGTTCCCGCAGCGCGGGCAGTGGATCGTCGGAGGGGTCGTCGCCGAGGACCTGCACGACCACCTGGTCGGCGCCCGCGTCCAGCTGCGCCCGCACGCGCGCGGCGACCGTCTCCGCGTCGCCCATGGCCACCATGGCCTCGGCCAGCTTGTCCGAGCCGCCGATGACCACGTCGGACTCGTCGAAGCCCTGACGCAGCCAGGAATTGCGGTAGTTCGGCAGCTGCGAGTACATGTGCAGGTGCTGGTGCGCACGCCGCAGACCGGTCTCCCGGTCCGTGGTGAGCGCGACGCCCTGCTCGCTGACCACCCACTTGTCGGGGCCCAGCTGCTCGCGGGTGGACGCGGTCTGCTCCGGGGTCACCAGGTACGGGTGCGCACCGTCCGCCGCCTTGCCGGACAGCTCGATCATCTTCGGGCCCAGGGCGGCGAGGAGTCGGGCCGGGCGCTGCCCGTCCGGCTCCACCTCGGCCGGCACCGAGTCCATGGTCCGCAGGTACTCCCGCATGGTGGCCAGCGGCTTGCTGTAGGAACCGGCGTAGCTGTGCTCCACCAGCGGGGCGTGGCTGACGCCGAGGCCGAGCACGAAGCGGCCCGGGTGCAGCGCGCCGAGCGTACGGGCGCCCGCCTCGCTCGCCGGGGCGCTGCGGGCGTGGATGTTGGCGATGCCGGTGCCGACCACCAGCCGTTCGGTGCCGCCCAGCAGGGCGGCGGCCTGGGTGAAGGTCTCCTTGCCTCCGGCCTCGCCGTAGAACAGCGAGGCGTAGCCGAGGTTCTCGATCTCACGGGCTCGGGCGACGACGTCGTTGATCGGCCACCGGTCACTGGTCCACCAGACGCCGACACGAGAACTGAAATTGATGTTGGCCATGCCCCCGAGGCTACCCACACCCGTCTCAGTGCGAGTCGCGCGGCACGGCGCTCCCGCGACATCCGCGCAGGAAGTCGAAGTCCGCGCCCCGGTCGGCGCCCTCGACGTGCTGCGTGTACAGCCACGCGTAGCCGCTCGTGTGTCGGGGTGCCGGTGACTGCCAGGCGGCGCGGCGGGCCTCCAACTCCGCTTCGTCCACGTCCAGTTGCAGTGACCTCTTCGGTACGTCCAGGGTGATGGTGTCCCCGTCGCGCACGAGGGCCAGGGGGCCGCCGACCGCCGCTTCCGGTGCGACGTGGAGGACGACCGTGCCGTACCCCGTTCCGCTCATCCGGCCGTCGCAGACACGCACCATGTCGGTGATCCCGGCCTTCAGCAGCTTGGTGGGCAGCGGCACGTTCGAGACCTCGGGCATGCCGGGGTAGCCCTTCGGGCCCGCGCCGCGGATGACGAGCACGGTGTTCTCGTCGACGTCCAGGTCCGGGTCGTCGCACACCGCGTGATAGGCCTCCGGGGAGTCGAAGACGCGGGCGACGCCCGTGTGGGTGAGCAGGTGGGGCGAGGCCGCGGACTGCTTGATGACCGCGCCGTCGGGGCAGAGGTTGCCGCGCAGGACGGCCGTCCCCGTGCCCGCCGGCTGGAACGGGGCCACCACTGGCGTGATCACCTCGTCGCCGATGCGCTCCGCGTCCGCCACGTTCTCGGCGATGCTGCGCCCGGTGACGGTGAGCTGTTCGCCGTCCAGCAGCCCGGCCCGTACCAGCTCGTGGTGGACGGCGGGCAGGCCGCCCGCGTAGCAGAAGTCCTCCATGAGGTAGGTGCCGGACGGCATCAGGTTGAGCAACGTCGGTACCTCGCGGGCGAGTTGGTCGAAGTCCTCGGTGTCGAGGTCCACGCCGACCCGGCCGGCGAGCGCCGTCAGATGGATGATGGCGTTGGTGGAGCCGCCGATCGCCGCGTTCGTACGGATCGCGTTCTCGAAGGCCTCGCGGGTGAGGATGCGGGAGGGGCGCAGGTCCTCGTCCACCATGTCCACGATGCGGCGGCCCGCCGCCTGTCCGGTCTCGTAGCGGCGCATGTCGACCGCGGGCCAGGTCGCGGAGCCCGGCAGCTGCATGCCGAGCGTCTCCGCCATGCACGCCATGGTGGAGGCCGTGCCCATCGTCATGCAGTGGCCGTTGGAGCGGGCCATGCAGCCCTCGGCAAAGAAGCACTCCTCCTCGGTCATCCGCCCGGCCTTGACCTCGGCCTCCATCTGCCACACCGCCGTGCCCGAACCGACGTCGCGGCCCTGGAACTTGCCGTTGAGCATCGGCCCGCCGGTGACCATCACGGCGGGCAGGTCGACGCTCGCGGCGCCCATGAGCATGGCCGGGGTCGTCTTGTCGCAGCCCGACAGCAGCACCACACCGTCCAGCGGGTTGGCGCGGATCAGCTCCTCGACCTCCATGGCCATGAGGTTGCGGTACAGCATGGCCGTGGGCCGCATCAGTGTCTCGCCGGTGGCCATGGTGGGGAATTCGAGCGGGAAGCCCCCGGCCTGCCACACCCCGCGCTTCACCGCATCGGCGACCCGCGTCAAGTGGGCGTTGCAGGGCGCGAGTTCGGAGGCGGACACGGCGATCCCGATCACCGGCCGCCCGTCGAACACCTCGGGCCCGAAGCCCTGGTTTCGCATCCACGACCGGTACACCATGCCGCCGCGTCCGGCGGCACCGAACCAGGCCTGGCTGCGTCGGGCCGCGTGACCGTGTGCCATGAATTTCTCTCCTCTACGTGGACGTGGCCGGGGTCGTTCAGCCGAACAGGTCGGTGAGCTGCTGCCGCGCCGTGAGCACGGACAGCACACCGAAGAGCACCACCGCCCACACCAGTGCGGCCACGCGAATGCCGCGCACCTTCAGGGGGTTCGGCAGCGCGGTGCGGTTCATGACGAGGAGCAGGATCGAGTACACGAACATCATCAGGCCGGACACGCAGGCCGAGATGACGAGCAGGACGAGCGGCTGGTCGAGCCCGGAGAGCAGCACGATCGCGCCGACGGCGACGACCGCCCACACCAGGCGCGCGTACATCCGCGACTCGCTCGTCCGACTCCCGCGCAGATACGTCGACTTGAGGACGTCGGCCGCCATCCTGCTCGTGTAGTCGATGATGCCGGTGGCCGCACTGAACAGGGAGAAGGCGCCGACCAGCCAGAAGAACACGCCGAACCAGTCCCCGACGCGCTGCTGGAGGACCTGGCCCTCCTTCTCGATGAAGCCGACGTTGTTCTCGAGCCCGCCGGTCCCGAACAGCGTCGAGTGCGCCAGCATCGACGACAGGACAATCGTCACGATGGTGACGAGGACGAAGGTGACGGCCTGCTCGATGTTGGCGAAGCGCCACCAGCGGCGCCAGCGGGACATGTTGGTCTCGTTGAGCTCGAAGACGTAGCCGACGACGGGGCCCGCGGCCTCCTCCTTGCCGGTGACCGGGCTGACGAGCCGGGGCACGTAGTGGCCCATGCCGAAGCCCTTGTCGCGGATCCAGTTGCTCTGCACGAGGTTCTGCCCGCCGCCCGCGCCCGCGTAGGCGAGGGCGCCCATGAGGACGGCCACGCCGAGTTCGGAGGGGAATGTCGCGTCGGTGACAGCCGTCGGCAGATCGCCCACCGTGGTGGCGGTGACGGCGAGGATCAGGGCGAGGACGAAGAAGCCGCCGATGACGAGGATCTTGACGCCGAGCAGTTTCTCCAGCGCGTTGTAGACGACGGGCGCGAGGGTGAGGATCAGGCCGATGAGGACGAGGAGCCCGATGCCGATGTAGGCGGGCTTGCCGCCGAACACGTAACTGAGCATCGTCGCCGAGCTGGTGGCCCAGCCGGGCCAGAGGTTGGCCGCGTAGGTGAACACGACCATGACGAGGCCCCAGTGCCGCCAGTAGCGGTTGAAGCCGGTCACGGCGGTCTCTCCGGTGGCGAGGGTGTAGCGCTCGATCTCCATGTTGAGGAACCACTGGGTGACCACACCCACCACGGCGCCCCAGAGGAAGACGAGGCCCACCTGCGTGGCGATGTACGGCCACAGGATGAACTCGCCCGAGGACAGTCCGACTCCGGCGGCCACGACGCCGGGGCCGATGATCCGCCAGGTCTTCGCGGGCGGTGCGGGCAGCTCCCGTACGGCAGGCGGCGGGAGGAGCTTGGTGCGCAGGGGGAACGGGGCGGGCGAGGGGGCGGGTGAGCTTCCGGTCTCGGTCATCTGGGGCGTCTCCGGGGGCCGTTGGGGCGGGAGGGGAGCGCTTGCGATGCCCGGCAATCATCGGATGATTCGGGGAGCCCGTGCAATGGGTGTGCACGAAGAACGCCCCGGGCCTGTCGGCCCGGGGCGCTGTCGACGCGTGGTGTCTCAGACTCCGGCGCTCTCCTTGGCCGGCGCCTGGTCCGCCTTCGCCTTGCCGCGCGGAGCCCAGCCGGCCAGCCAGGGCAGGACGAGCGCGAGCACGCCGACCGCGGCCCACGCGCCGCCGACGGCCCAGGCGGCACCGGCCGACAGCAGGACGGGCACGAAGGTCACGGTGGCCGTCTCGACGGGCGCGACGGGGATGTACGCGACGCCGAACTCCTCCAGCGTGCCGCTCTTCAGCTTCGGGTCGACCATGCGCAGCAGGGCGATCGCGGTCGCGGCGGCGCCGGTCGTCCAGCCCCACGTCACGAGCCCCTTCTCGAACCAGTTCCCCTCGAAGAGGCGCGGCGCGACGACCAGGAACAGGAAGAGCACGAGGGCGAGGCCGACCGCGAACATCAGCGCGAGCGGCAGCCAGAAGTCGGCGACGAAGCTGGGCACGATGGAGGCGATGCCGCAGGTGATCAGGACGTCGGTGGCGGTGCCCGAGAGCGACTTGAGCGAGTCCCCGTCGACGTAGTTCCAGGCCTTGGTGCGGGCCACGACGGCGCGCAGGAGCAGGCCGAGGATGAAGGCGAGCGCGAAGACCGGGAGCATCAGCGAGGGGAACATCCCGGTGATCCACTCGGAGACGCCGTACGCGGCGGCGGAGAGCGCGGCGATGACCGCGATCTGGAAGCCGAGCGGTTCGATCGAGGCGGGCGAGGTGGTCGCGCGCCCGGTGGGCTGGCGCTCCTCGTCCTTGCGCACGAGGCCGGTGCGCAGCTCCTCGGGGAGGGTCTCGAAGCGGCCGACGCTGCTGGTGTGGCCGCGCCGCGCGCCCCAGTTGCACAGGATGATGCCGCCGACGACGCCGACGAGCATGCCCACGGTGGCCGAGGTGAAGCCGAGCGAGCTGGCGCCCTCCCAGCCGTTGGCCTCGAAGGCCGTGCCGAGGGCGGCCGCCGTGCCGAAGCCGCCGGCCCAGCCCGCGAAGAGCAGCGCGCCGAAGGCGTCGGGCACGTCCCACACGGGCTGCAGCAGCACCAGGCCGAGGACGACGCCGATGCCCACCTGGAGGGCGTAGGCGGCGACACCGTACGAGCCGAAGGAGCCTGCCGCCTTGCCGAAGCCCTTGAGGCCGAGGCCGTCGGTGAGGGCGAGGCAGGCGAACACGACGACGATGAGCACGGACGCGTAGGTGCCGAGCTGGTCGGAGAAGGGCAGCAGCCCCGCCCCTTCCGGGCCGAGCGCGAGGCCGAGGAAGCCCGCCATGACGCTGGAGGGCAGCATCAGCCGCTGGAACAGCCGGACATGGGCCCGCAGCAGCGTGCCGACGAGCAGCAGCGCGGCGATGAGACCGGCGTCGCTGAGCAGCGACCACGGCGAGTAGGACACGGGGACTCCGGGGTGGGGCAGGCACCTCAGTCAGTGCGGGACGAGCGGGGTGATCCGGAGTTTTCTATCAGCAAAGAAACGGTAAAGGGAAACCCAGGTTCCGCTTTGCCTGGTTCCGCTTCATCGGGTCAGCCGCTCGTGGGCACCAGAACGGTGCGGTCGAACGGGCCGCCGTGGGCGGCGGCGTACGCGACGGCCTCGTTGACCTCGTCGAGCGGAAAGGTCCGGACGCGTTCGGCGGCGAGGTCCGGCGCGCCGGACGCGAGCAGCCGGATGATGCCTGTGTTCGCCGCGCGCGGGTACATCCACTGCCCGCGCACCGTGATCGAATTGCGCATCAGCCACGGGTAGGGGAACGCGAGGTCGTCGCCGCCGAGCATGCCGACGCCGCCCATGAGGACGACGCGGCCGTACTCGCGCACGGTCATCGCCGCCGCGCGCGTCACGGAGCTGGGCGCGCTCGGCGGGAGCAGGTCGAGCATCATGTCGATCGGACCCTCGGCCGCGGCGGTCGTCGCCGCGCGGTCGGCGGCCTCGTCACCGGTCAGCCGGACGGTGCGCACCCGCGGGCCGAACCGGTCGGCGAGGAGGTCGAGAGCGGCCCGGTTCCGGCCGGGCGCGACCACCCGCCCCGCCCCCATCGCGAGGGCGATCGCGACCGCGCAGCTGCCCAGGTTCCCGGTGGCTCCGCTGACGAGCAGCGTCTCCCCCGCCGCGAGCCCGCCGGCCAGCAGTCCTCCGTACGGGATGATGTGCGCGCCGATCGCCGCCCACCGGGCCGGGTCGTCCGCCGCCTGCGCGGGCAGCGGGAAGACGTTCTCCGTGGGCACGCGCATCAGCTCGGCGAACGCCCCGTCGTGCAGGTGCCGGGCGAGCGCGGCGCCGCCCTCGCCGCGCGAACTCCAGCCCTGGAGGGCGATATCGGGGGTCAGCGCGTCGTCGCGCGAGCGCACGGTCATGTCGCACCACACGAGGTCGCCCGCGCGCAGCCGGGTGGCGTCCGGGCCGATGTGGACGATCCGGCCGACGCCGCCGATGCCGGGCACGACGGGCGGGACGAGCGGGTAGTTCCGTACGCCGCCGAAGACCTCGTCCGCATACGGGGCCACGGACGCGGCCAGCACTTCGACCACCACCTCACCGGCGTGGGGCTCCGGGTCGGGCAGCTCCCGCACCGTGAGCGGGGCGCCGAATTTCGTCAGGACCGCTGCGCGCATGGGTGGACCTCCGGATGTGAGGGGACGGGTTCCGGGATCGACGTTAGGAGCGTGCCGGGCATGCGGGAAGCGACGATCCGGCATCCCTGGCATGCGGGATCCGCATGGTGTGCCGCTGGTGTCCGTGCGGAGCGGCCCTGGTATCCGTAGGACCCATGGACATCTCCAGTGCGGGCCTGCGGGTCCTGCGGCAGATCGCGGAGTCCGGCAGTTTCACGGCGGCGGCTGCCCGACTCGGCTACACGCAGTCGGCCGTCTCCCGCCAGGCCGCCGCCCTCGAACAGGCCGCGGGCGCCGCCCTGTTCGAGCGCCGCAGGAACGGGGTGCGGCTCACGCCGGCGGGCCTGACCCTGCTGCGGCACGGCCGCACGATCCTCGACGCGGTCGCGACGGCGGAGCGCGAACTCGCCGGGGCCGCGGCGCGGACCGAAGTGGTGCGTCTGGGCGCCGTCCTGAGCGCGGGCGCGGCGTTTCTGCCCGCCGCGCTGCGGCGCCTCGCGCAGGCCGATCCGCAGCTCACGGTCACCACGCGCGAGGGCACCACGCCCGGCCTGACGCGGGCGCTGCGCGCCGGCTCGATCGACCTGGCCCTCCTCACCTCCCGCCCGCCGCACCGGCCCTCGGACGGCGAGTCGCCGCGCCTGCGGTTCGAGACCGTCGAGGACACCGACCTGGTGGTGGCGGCTCCGTCGACCGGGGAGTTCGCGGGCCGCACCGGCGTGCACATCGACGAGCTCGTGGACGCGCCGTGGATCGCCACCCCGTCGTCCCGCTCCGAGCCCCTGCTGGGCGTCTGGCCCGGTCTGCCCGGACGCCCGCGCGTGGTCCACTCGGCGCGCGACTGGCTGACGAAGACGCAGCTGGTCGCCGCCGGTCTCGGGGTGACCACGGTGCCGCGCCGCCTCGCGCCGGTGCTGCCGCCGGGAGTGACACTGCTGAGCGTCGAGGGCGCGCCGCCCGAGATCCGCCGCGTCCACCTGGCCCGCCTCCCCGGCACCCCGCCTCCGGCGATCGCAACGGTGATCCGGGCCCTCACGACGGCATGACATCGGGCCGCGCCTCACGCGACCCGATGTCACTGGTTGCCCGGCCCTCACATCACGGCATTGAGCGCCAACACCCCACCGAGCCCCAGCAACGCCAGGACCGTCGTATACGTGGTCCGTGCCTTGATCGCGTCGAGGACTGAGAGGTTGAAGTACTCCTTGAACATCCAGAAGCCCGGGTCATTGACGTGCGAGAAGGCGATCGAACCGCAGGAGACGGCCAGGACCATGAGTTCCGGGGAGGCTCCGCTGCTCGCCACCATCGGCGCCACGATGCCCGCGGCCGTGGACACGGCCACCGTGGCCGAGCCGAGGGCGATGCGCAGGATCGCGGCGATGAGCCAGGCGAGCAGCAGCGGGGAGATCGACCAGTGCTCGGTGGTGTCCTTGATGTAGTCGGAGATGCCGCCCTCGACGAGGACGTTCTTGTACGCGCCGCCCGCCGCGATGACCAGCATGATCATGGCCATGGACTTGGCGGCGTCGCCGCAGGAGGTGGCGACCTCCTTGAACGAGCGGCCGACGCGCGGGCCGAAGACGTACATCGCGAGCAGCAGGGTCAGCAGCAGCGCGAACTCGGGGGAACCGATGAACTTGACGACACCCATGCCCGGGGCGTGGTCGTCGAGGGTCATCTCGGCGATGGCCGCGCCGGCGATGAGGATCACCGGGAGCAGGGCGACGGCGAGGGACCAGCCGAGGGCCGGCATCTCGTCCTCGTCGAAGACGCGCTCGGTGACGAGGCCTTCGGGTATCGACGGGTTCATCCGGCGGATGAACGGCAGCCGGGGCCAGACGAGCGCGATCAGGGCGCCGGCCGGGACGGCGATGAACAGGCCGACGAAGAGCGTCTTGCCGACGGACGCGTCGAACATGCCGGCGACGGCGGTCGGGCCGGGGTGCGGCGGCAGGAAGCTGTGCATCGTGGAGAGCGCGATGGACATCGGCAGGCCGATCCACAGCAGGTTCTGCCGGGTGACGCGGACCAGGGTGAACGCCACGGGGACGATGATGACGAAGGCGACCTCGTAGAACATCGTGACGCCGATGAGCATCGCGGTGACGACCATCGCCACCTGCACCCAGCGGTCGCCGAACGCCTTGGTCAGCTTGGTGGCGATGCGCTGGGCCGCTCCCGCGTCACCCATCACGCGGCCGACCATGGCTCCAAGGCCGATCACCGGCAGGGTGCCGGAGAGTTGATCGCCGATCCCGGCCTCCAGGACATCGGAGATCTCCGGCAGGCTGATTCCCTGGACCATCGCGACGACCACCGCGACGAGCATCAGGGACACGAAGCCGTTGAGCTTCATCTTGGTCATCAAAAACAGCAGCGCCACAACACTGAGCGCAACGACGAGCATTGGCATGATCACTTCTCCTTCGAAGTGACGGAGGTGCACGTTCTGAAGTCAGGGCATGCGAGGGCTCGGTGCGGCGTCGCGGACGGACGCCGCACCGGCAAGAGGGGCGCGAGCGGAGAAGGCTCAGCGCACGAGCGCGGGACGCTTGGCGTCGAAGGTCCAGCCGGGGACCAGGTACTGCATACCGGCGGCGTCGTCGCGGCTGCCGAGGCCGAGGGAGAGGTAGCGCTGATGGGCCGCCTCGATCTGCTCCATGTCCAACTCGACGCCCAGTCCCGGGCGTTCGGGAAGCGCGATGGCGCCGCCCTCGATGGGCAGCGGCTCACGGGTCAGCCGCTGGCCGTCCTGCCAGATCCAGTGGGTGTCGATGGCGGTGATGTCACCGGGCGCCGCCGCGGCGACGTGCGTGAACATCGCCAGCGATACGTCGAAGTGGTTGTTGGAGTGCGAACCCCAGGTCAGACCCCAGGCGTCGCAGAGCTGCGCGACGCGCACCGAACCGTTCATGGTCCAGAAGTGCGGGTCCGCGAGCGGGATGTCGACCGCGTCGGACTTGATGGCGTGGCCCAGCTGCCGCCAGTCCGTGGCGATCATGTTGGTGGCGGTCTTGAGGCCGGTGGCGCGGCGGAACTCGGCCATCACCTCACGGCCCGAGTAGCCGCCCTCGGCGCCGCACGGGTCCTCGGCGTACGCGAGCACGTCACGCAGCGAACGGCCGATCTCGATGGCCTCGTCCAGCAGCCAGCCGCCGTTGGGGTCGAGGGTGATGCGGGCCTCGGGGAACCGCTCGGCGAGCGCGGTGATCGCCTCGGCCTCGGCGCGCCCGTCGAGCACACCGCCCTTGAGCTTGAAGTCCTGGAACCCGTACCGCTCCTGGGCCGCCTCGGCGAGCGCGACGACCGCCTCGGGGGTGAGCGCCTCCTCGCTGCGCAGCCGCTCCCAGGCGTCCTTGGCGTCGGACTCGTCGCGGTAGGGGAGGTCGGTGCGGCGGCGGTCACCGACGTAGAAGAGGTAGCCGAGGACGGGGACGGACGTGCGCTGCACGCCCTCGCCGAGGAGCGCCGCGACCGGCACGTTCAGGTACTGGCCGAGCAGGTCGAGCAGCGCGGCCTCGACGGCGGTGACCGCGTGCACGGTGACGCGCAGGTCGAAGGTCTGCGCGCCGCGGCCGCCCGCGTCCCGGTCGCCGAACCGCTCGCGTATCGCGCGCAGCACCGCCTGCGGGTCACCGACGGGCCGGCCGACGACGAGGTCGGTGGCGTCTTCGAGGGTGCCTCGGATGGGCTCGCCGCCGGGGACCTCACCCACGCCGGTGCGGCCGTCGGAGTCGGTGAGGATCACCAGGTTGCGGGTGAAGTACGGGGCGTGGGCGCCGCTCAGGTTCAGCAGCATGCTGTCCTGGCCCGCGACCGGGACGACCCGCATCGAGGCGACGACGGGGGTGGCGGCGGTTGGAACGACCTTGGTGCTCATGGACGGTGAGACCTTTCGCGTGCGGCTCGCAGGCGGATGAGGGGACCTACGGAAGGGGCGGTGCATGGGTCGTGCGGGGCGTGCTCTCAGAGGTTGATGCCCTTGATCAGCGCGGTGAGCGCGTCGAGCTCGTCCGGTTCGAGGTCGGTCAGCGGCGGGCGGACCGGGCCCGCGGGGTGGCCGGTGGCGGTGAGTCCCGCCTTGACGATGCTGACCGCGTAACCGCTCTTGCGGTTGCGGATCTCCGTGTACGGAAGGACGAACTCCCGCAGCTTGCGCAGCACTTCGTCGTGGCGGCGGGCGCGGACGTCCGCGTAGAAGGAGAGCGCGAACTCGGGGACGAAGTTGAAGATGGCCGACGAGTAGGTGGTGACACCGAGCTCGAGGTACGGCAGGGCGAAGGTCTCGGCGGTGGGCAGGCCGCCGATGTAGGTGAGGCGGTCGCCGAGCTTCGTGTAGATGCGGGTCATGGCGTCGATGTCACCGACGCCGTCCTTGAACCCGATCAGGTTCGGGCAGCGCTCGGCGACGCGGGCCACGGCGTCGGCGCGGTACACGGCGTTCGCGCGGCTGTAGATGATGACACCGAGGTTCGTCGCCTTGCAGACCGCCTCCACGTGCGCGGCGAGTCCGTCCTGCGGGGCCTCGGTGAGGTAGGGCGGGAAGAGCAGGATGCCGTCGGCGCCCGCGCTCTCGGCGGCCCTCGCCATCTCGACGGCGGTGGCGGTGCCGTAGCCGACCGGGGCCAGGATCGGCGTGCCCTCGGGCGCGGCGGCCACGGCGGCGGCGACGACACGCCCGACCTCGGGCACGGTCAGCGAGAAGAACTCGCCGGTGCCGCCGGCCGCGAAGAGCCCGGCCACCTCGTACGCCCCCAGGCGGCCGACGTGCTCCCGGAAGGCCTCCTCGTCGAAGTCGAGGGCGGCGGGGTGGTCCTCGCCCCGGAAGTGGGTCACGGGGAAGGACAGCAGGCCCGAGCCGAGGCGTCGACCGAGGTCGGCGGGCGTGTAGGCGGTCATAGCGGTGGTGCTCCCGAACTGAGGTGTGCGACAGACGTACCAGGAGACGGGCCGACTCCCGTATGGCCTGCGTCACTGGTCTGCGTGACGCTATGAGCTGCGGCTGATGCACGTCCAACACCGATTTCGCATCTTGCGATGCGCATTCGGAATCATTGCGGCGGCGGTCCGGACCAACCCCACACCGAAACGTTTGCGTTTCGATGACGGGAGGGCGTACCTTTTAACGGTACGAAACCGTTTCGGATCGCTTATCCGCGCACGACAGACCGCGAGCGGATCCGCGCACCACCGTCAGGCAAGGAATCCATGGGGCTGCCCGAACCCCTCACGCGCAGAAAGCGGCGCACCCGGCTCACCCCCGAGCGGGAGCGCGAGCTCTACGGACGCACCCTCGACCTCGTACGCGACGTCGGCTACGAGACGATGACGCTCGACGCCGTCGCCGCGGAGTCGCGGTGCAGCAAGGCCACGCTCTACCGGCAGTGGGGCAGCAAGCCACGCCTGGTGTCCGAGGCGCTGCGCGAGATGCGGCCGTTCTCCCTCGAGGACCTCGACACCGGGTCCCTGAGAGGCGATCTGCACGCGCTCGCGCAGCGGATCGGCGAGGCCCGCAAGGACCTCGACCTCGTACGCGGCATCTCGCTGGCCATCCGCAAGGACGCGGAGCTCGCCGACGCCGTGCACGAGGCGCTCGTCCAGCCCGAACTCGACCTGTTCGAGGCGATGCTGACGCGGGCCGCGGAGCGCGGCGAGATCGACCGCTCCGCACCCGCCTGCGGTTTCCTTCCGCACATGTTCATCGGCTCCGTCTTCTCCCGGCCGCTCCTCGAGCGGCAGGCGGCCGACACCGAATATCTCCAGCGCTACGTGGACACCGTCGTCCTCCCCTTGCTGCTGAACGCCTGACTGCCTCCGGCCCCTCCCGGCCTCCGGCTCCCGACAGACCTCGAAGGACCACGTAATGCCCACCCCGCTCGACGCGCGCGAGCGTCCGGCCGCGGCCTCGTCCGCACAGCCGCCGGGCGCCCCGGCCGCGCACCACGTGCCCCACCGCTGGTGGGTGCTGGCCGTCATCGGCCTCGCCCAGCTGATGGTGGTGCTCGACGCCACCATCGTGAACATCGCCCTGCCGTCCGCCCAGGCGGACCTCGGCTTCTCCGACGACGGCCGCCAGTGGGTCGTCACCGCGTACTCGCTCGCCTTCGGCAGCCTCCTGCTGCTCGGCGGCAAGCTGTCCGACCTCTTCGGGCGCAAGAACACACTGATCATCGGCCTCATAGGGTTCGCGGGCTCGTCCGCCCTCGCCGGTGCCGCCACCGGCTTCTCGATGCTCGTCGCGGGCCGCGCCCTGCAGGGTGTGTTCGGCGCGATCCTCGCGCCGACCGCGATGGCACTGCTCACGACGACGTTCACCGAGCCGAAGGAGCGCGCCCGCGCGTTCGGCATCTTCGGTGCGATCGCCGGTTCCGGTGGCGCCATCGGCATGCTGCTCGGCGGCTTCCTCACCGAGCACCTCGACTGGCGCTGGACGCTCTACGTCAACCTGGTCATCGCCGCGGTCGCGGTGGTCGGCGCGATCGTCTTCGTCCGCAAGCCCGCGCCCGGTCCGCGCCCCAAGCTCGACCTGCTGGGCACGCTGCTCGTCGCGGCCGGCCTCTTCAGCATCGTCTTCGGCTTCTCCAACGCCGAGACGCACAGCTGGGGCAACTGGATGTGCTGGGTCTTCCTGGCCGCGGGCGTCGTGCTGCTCGCGCTCTTCATCGTGTGGCAGACGCGGGCCAAGCACCCGCTGCTGCCGCTGCGCGTCCTGGCCGACCGCAATCGCGCCGCTTCCTACGTGAGCGTGTTCATCACCGGCGCGGGCATGTTCGGGATCTTCCTGTTCCTGACCTACTACCTGCAGATCATCCTCGGCAAGAGCCCGATGGAGACCGGCGTCGCGTTCCTGCCGATGATCCTGTCGCTGATGGTGACGGCGCAGATCGCCACCATGGCGCTGGTTCCGAAGCTCGGCCCCAAGCCGGTCGTCCCGGTCGGCATGGGTCTCACCGCGGGCGGCCTGGTCTGGCTCACCGCGCTCGACGTGACCAGCAGCTACGCCTCGCACGTGCTGCCGCCGCTGATCATGATCGGTGTCGGTATCGGTCTCGTGATGCCGCCCGCGATGAGCCTCGCCACCCTCGGGGTCGACCCGAAGGACCAGGGCGTCGCCGCCGCGACCGTCAACACCATGCAGCAGGTCGGCGGTTCGATCGGTACGGCGCTGTTCAGCACCATGGCCGCGACGGCCGCCTCGAACTACATCGCCGACCACGGCACGTCGAAGCTCGACCAGGCCGAGGCCGCCGTGCACAGCTACGCGACCGCGTACTGGTGGGCCGCCGGGTTCTTCGCGGCCGGTCTCATCATCTCGGTGCTGCTGTACCGCGCGGGCCGTCCGCTGGCCCACGCGCAGCAGAAGGTCGAGTCGACGTCCGAGGCGGCCGAGGCCGCCGAGTCCGTGGCCTCCGCCTCTCCCGCCACTCCTGTCACTCCCGTCGCCACCGCCCCCGCGGTGGAGGGGCCGGGCGTGCACGGCCGGATCCTCGACGCCCAGGGTGCTCCCCTGACGGGCGCCGTGGTCACCCTGATCGACCGCACCGGAGCCCAGATCGGCCGCGGCGCCGCCGCCTCCGACGGCAGCTACGCGGTGTCGGCCCCGTCCGCCGAGGGCGATGGTTACGTCCTCGTCGGCTCGGCGCCCGGCCGTGACCCGCGGGTCGCCACGCTCGCGCTCCGCGCGGACGGACCGGTCGGCTTCGACCTCGTCCTCAGCGGCGACGGCGGCCTCTACGGCACCGTGCGGTCCGAGGCCGACTCGGCGCCCGTCATCGGCGCGCTCGTCATCACCACCGACGAGCGCGGCGAGACCGTCGGCTCGGCGCTCACCGACGCGGACGGCGGCTACTCGCTGCCGCAGCTGCCGCCCGGCGCCTACACGTTCACGGCCAGCGCGGAGGGCTTCCAGCCCTTCGCGGGTCAGGCCCAGGTCGCGGGCGGCACCGCCACCCGGCAGGACGCCGTGCTGCGCTCCGCCGCGACCCTGACCGGCACGGTCCGGGGCACCGACGGCTCCCCGGTGAACGACGCCCGCGTCACCCTCCTCGACCAGGCGGGCAACGTGGTCGCGGTGCACACCACGGGCGACGACGGCGCGTACGCCTTCGCCGGCCTGTCCGGCGCCACGTACACGGTGATCGCCAGCGGCTACCCGCCGGTGTCGAAGCCGGTCACGGTGGCGGGCACGGGCAACCCGAGCGACCTCGACGTCGCGCTCAGCCACGGAGACTGACGGTCCCCGACGACTGAGTGAACACACCGCCGCGGGCGGGGCAGCCATCTGCCCCGCCCGCGGCGTCTTGCATGTTCCTAGGTGCACGTCCTTCATGCCCCCGCCGCGTCGGCGATCCAGGCCAGGAGGACCGGCACCCAGTGATCGCCGTACCGGTGCCACAACTCCGGCAGCCGCCAGTCGTTTCCGGTGACGCTCCCCCGGCAGCCGGCCCTCGCGCCGCACGCGCACGCCAGGGCGAAGCTCGGGTCCCAGGTGCACGGCGTCGTCGAGGAGGGCGCGCAGTTCCGCGTCGGAGACCAGGCGACCGCCCAGTCGTGTCATGGGGGCATCGTCACGCGTCGGCCGCAGGGACCGGCACCCTCACACCGCCCGATGCCCCAGCGCATCGATCACCCTGTCCATGAAATCCGCCGCGGCGGGCGGGAGTTCGCGGCCGGCGCGGCATTGGACCTGGAGGGTGCGCTGGCGGAATTCCTTTTCTTCCAGGGGGACGGCGGCCAACGCGCGGCGGTCGGACGGGCCCAGGGTGACGCGGCTGGCCAGGGTGACCGCGCTGCTGTTGCGTACGAAGCGCAGGAGGGCGTCCACCGTCGTGCACTCGAAGACGCCCTCCACCGTGAGCTGGTGGGCCGCCGCCGATGCCTCCAGGAGCAGCCGGCTCGTGGTGTCGGTCGACGGCAGGGCCACCGGGTGCCGGACGAGGTCGCGGACCGAGACGGCCGGCTTGTCCGCGAGGGGGTGGCCCCGGCGGACGATCGCGCACAGCGGGGCCTCCTGCGTGTAACGGATCGACACACCCGCCGGCAACGCGATGTTGAAGGTGACGCCGAGGTCGGCGATGCCCTCCGCCACCATCTGGGTCGCCTCCGTCGGCCGCGCGACGTGCAGGATGACGCGGGCCTCCGGGTGCGCCGCGTGGAAGCCTGCCGCGACGTCGGGCAGCAGGTGGTGGGTGACACCGATCGTGGCGGCGACAGTGATGACCGCCCTCGTCGTCCGGCGCTGATGCACCTCGTCGGTGAACGCCTCCGCGTCCTGGATCGCCCGCCGCGCGAAGCCCGCGAACGCGCGCCCGGCCGGGGTGGCGATGACACCACTGGGCAGGCGGTCGAAGAGCGGGGCACCCACCTCCCGTTCCAGCCGCGCGAGTTGACGGCTCACGGCGGAGCCCGCGACGAAGAGACGGCGTGCCGCCGCGTTCACCGATCCCGTCTCGAAGACGGCGATGAAGTACTTGAGGGCCGGGTCGACCAGTGGCATCGGATGCCCCCTCTCGCGTTCTCTGCGCAGGCACTTTCGTATACATGCCCGGCCCGTTTGCGTTGCCGCAACGGCAACGCACGCGTTCCCATATTGTCACCGACGGACGTCCCACCGCCCCTTGTTGGCCCCTCCCCCGCGGTGCCACCGTCGTGGCCCATGAGCAGACAGGACGCGATCGACAGCGCCGCACACCACTTCGACTCCGGGACGTTCAGGGAAGAACTCACCCGCCTCGTCGCGGTCCCCACCGAGAGCCACGACCCGCGCCAGGAACCCGAGCTGCGCCGCTACTTGGCCGAGGAGGTCGCTCCCCGCCTCGGCCGCATGGGGTTCGCCGTCGACATCGCGGAGAACCCCGTCTCCGCCCGCCACCCGTTCCTGGTCGCCCGCCGCATCGAGGCCGAGGGCCTGCCCACGCTCCTCACTTACGGCCACGCGGACGTGCAGCCGGGACACCCCGACCGATGGCGCACCGGGCTCGATCCCTGGCGGCTGACCGTCGAGGGCGAGCGCTGGTACGGGCGCGGGGTCGCCGACAACAAGGGGCAGCACCTGGTCAACCTCGTCGCTCTGGAGCATGTCATCGAGCGGCGGGGTGGGCGGCTCGGATACAACGTCGTGTTTCTGCTGGAGACCGGTGAGGAGTTCGGGTCCCCCGGCCTCGCCGAGTTCTGCGAGCAGGAGCGCGGCCGGCTGCTGGCCGCGGACCTGCTCATCGGCTCCGACGGCCCGCGCGTCGCGACGGACCGCCCCACCGTCTTCCTCGGCTCCCGCGGCGCCGTGAACTTCACGCTCTCCCTGGAGCTGCGCGAGGGTTCCCACCACTCCGGCAACCTGGGCGGGCTGCTGCGCAACCCCGGCACCGTCCTGGCCAACGCGATCGCCTGCCTCGTGGACGACCGGGGCAGCATCCGCGTCGAGGGCCTGCGCCCCGCCGGGATCCCCGACGAGGTGCGCCGGGCCCTCGCGGACATCCCCGCCGGCACC
This sequence comes from Streptomyces sp. UC4497, assembly GCF_054871485.1. Classification (NCBI taxonomy): domain Bacteria; kingdom Bacillati; phylum Actinomycetota; class Actinomycetes; order Kitasatosporales; family Streptomycetaceae; genus Streptomyces; species Streptomyces sp. UC4497. The sequence goes on from NZ_JBTYHB010000034.1 coordinate 68,911, forward strand.
GACGGGCCCGCCCCCGATCCCGGCTGGGGCGAGCCGGGCCTCACCCCGAACGAGCGCCTCTTCGCCTGGAACACCATCGAGGTCCTCGCGATGACCACGGGCCAGCCGGACAACCCCACCAACGCCATCCCGGGCACCGCCCGCGCCCACTGCCAGCTCCGCTTCGTCGTCGGCCTGGAGGCGTCCGACGTGGAGGGCGCGCTGCGCAAGCACCTCGACGAGCACGGCTTCGACATGGTCGAGGTCACCGCCGACTACGGCATGGAGGCGACCCGGCTCGACCCGGACAACCCCTGGGTGCGCTGGACGCTGGACTCGCTGGAGCGCACGACCGGCACGACGCCCGCACTCCTGCCGAACCTCGCCGGCTCGCTGCCCAACTCCGCCTTCTCCCGCGGCCTCGGCCTGCCCACGGTGTGGGTTCCGCACTCCTACCCCGGCTGCTCCCAGCACGCTCCCGACGAGCATCTGCCCGCCCCGCTCGTCCGCGAGTCGCTCCAGGTGATGGCCGGCCTCTTCTGGGATCTCGCCGAACTCGGCACCTGGCCCCCGCGGGCCCCCTCCAGTGACGGGACCAGGCCATGAGCGCGCCGCCGGCGAGAACCACGGCCCGGGCGACCACCACCCCGAGCCCAGGGAAGATCATCACGGCGGCGTGCGTCGGCAACGCCCTGGAGTGGTACGACATCGCGGTCTACAGCTACTTCGCGACGTACCTGTCGAAGGTCTTCTTCACCAACGACGACCCGGCCGTGTCCCTGCTCCTCACCCTGGGCACCTTCGGCGTCTCCTTCCTGATCCGGCCCGTGGGCGCTCTCGTTCTGGGTTCGTACGCCGACCGGGCCGGCCGAAAGGCCGCACTGACCTGGTCGATCGGGTTGATGGCGCTGGGCACGCTGCTGATCTGCGTGATGCCGTCGTACGCGGCGATCGGCGCGGTCGCACCGGTCGGGATCCTTCTCGCCCGGCTCATCCAGGGCTTCGCGGCGGGCGGAGAGTTCGGCAGCGCGACGGCACTGATGGTCGAGTTCATGCCGAACCGGCGTGGTTTCGCCGCGAGTTGGCAGTTCACCAGCCAGGCCGCCAGCACCCTGCTCGCGGCCCTCCTCGGCACCGTGCTCACCTCGACGCTCAGCGAGGACCAGCTCACCTCGTGGGGCTTCAGGATCCCGTTCGTCATCGGCCTGCTCGTGGCGCCCGTCGGCCTCTACATCCGCCGCAACGTGCCCGAGCCACCCACCACCGCCCCGGAGTCCGAGCCCGCCCGTGCGCCGGTGCGCACCATGCTGCGCGAGCACAAGGCCGGTGTGCTGCTCACCATCGGGCTGCTCGCCGTCACGACCTGCCTCAACTACCTGATCACGTACATCCCGACGTACGCGACGAAGACCCTGGGCCTCCCGGACTTCACGGGCTTCATCGCGGCCCTCGCCGGCGGCCTGGTGCTGCTCGCGGTGACGAGCGTGGCGGGCCACTTCTCCGACCGGGTGGGCCAGATCGCGATCATGATTCCGGCGGCGGGCGCGGTCCTGCTGCTGATCTACCCGATGTTCGCGCTGCTCGTGGCCGCGCCCTCGCTGGCCCTGCTGATCGGTGTCGTCATGGTGATGGCGCTCTTCAAGGGCTGCTATTACGGTCCCATGGGCGCACTCATGGCCGGTATCTTCCCGGCCGAGACCCGCGCGACCGGCATGGCGGTGGGCTACAACATCGGTGTCACCGTCTTCGGCGGCTTCACCCCGATGATCGCGGCCTGGCTGCTCGACACGACCGGCCAGTCCGCGGCCCCCAGCTACTGGGTGGCGTTCGCCGCCGTGGCGAGCCTGACCAGCCTGTTCGTGCTGCGCCGCCGCACTCTGCACTCCCGATGACCAGCGCCCGACGGGCCCGTCCCCGCAAGGAGTCCCCATGTCCCTGAACGACTTCGCGCGCCACCCCCTCCTCTTCGGCCCCAGCCCGGTGCACCCCCTGGACCGGCTCAGCAAGCACCTCGGCGGCCCGCGCATCTGGGCCAAGCGGGAGGACTGCAACGCCGGGCTCGCCTTCGGCGGCAACAAGACCCGCAAGCTGGAGTATCTGATCCCCGACGCGCTCGCCCAGGGCGCGGACACGCTCGTCAGCATCGGCGGCGTGCAGTCCAACCACACCCGGCAAGTGGCCGCGGTAGCGGCCAAGTTGGGCCTGAAGGCCGTGCTGGTGCAGGAGAGCTGGGTGGACTGGCCGGACGCGGTCAACGACAAGGTGGGCAACATCCTGCTGTCCCGGATCATGGGCGCCGACGTACGCCTGGTCGAGGCCGGGTTCGGCATCGGCTTCAAGGACAGCTGGCAGCAGGCCCTGGAGGACGTACGCGCCGCGGGCGGCACCCCGTACGCGATCCCGGCCGGCGCCTCCGACCATCCGCTCGGCGGCCTCGGCTTCGCGAACTGGGCGTACGAAGTGGAGCAGCAGGAGCGGGAGTTGGGCGTCTTCTTCGACACGGTCGTGGTGTGCAGCGTCACCGGCAGCACACACGCGGGCATGATCGCCGGGTTCGCGGGCCAGGACCGGCCACGCCGGGTGATCGGGATCGACGCCTCGGCGAAGATCGACGAGACCCGGGCCCAGGTGGCGAAGATCGCCCGCAACACCGCCGAACTCATCGACCTCGGAAGGGAGTTGCGCGAGGACGAGATCACCGTCCTGGAGGGCTGGGCCGGTGATCGCTACGGCATTCCGGTCGACTCCACCGTGGATGCGATCCGGCTGACCGGTGAGCTGGAGGGTGTGCTCCTCGACCCGGTGTACGAGGGCAAGTCGATGGCCGGGCTCATCGATCTCGTACACGGCGGGGACATCCCCAAGGACTCGAACGTGCTCTACGCCCACCTGGGCGGCCAGCCGGCCCTCAACGCCTACAGCGGCATCTTCCACTGATCGGTGACCCACTCGCGGAACGTCCGGGCGGGCACCCCGAGGACGTCGGCCACCGTCGATGTCACGTACGCCGGGTGCCCGTCGCTCGCGTCCCACGCGTCGAGCAGCATGTCGACGACCGGCCGCGGCCAGACACCTTCGGTCGCGCGCCGGAATCCGTCCGGCGTCAGCTCCTCGAACGGGACCGGGCGGCCGATGACGTCGCCGATCACGCGCACCTGCTCGGCGTGGGTGAGCGCCTCGGGGCCCGTGAGGACGTAGTCGCCGCCGGTGTGTCCGTCCTCGTACAGGGTGCGGGCCGCGACGGCGGCGAGGTCGCGCTCGTCGATCGGGGCGGTCTCCACAGTGGCGTAGGGCCACCGGACGGGTTCGCCGGCACTGATCGCCGCCTCCCACCACAGGCGCACGTTCGAGGCGAACATGCCGGGCCTGAGGATCGTGGCATCGAGCCCCGAGTCCGCGATCAGGCGCTCGATCCCGGCGTGCAGCTCGGCCATCGGGTTGGGCTGCTGGAAGAACGGGTGCGGTGTGCGGTGTGGAGAGGAGAGGAAGACGATCCTTCGCGTGTGGGCCGCGATCCGCTCGACGACGGCTCCGGCCGTGGCGGGCGGCGCCGTCCACAGGAGGAACACCGAGCGCACACCACGCAGCGCGGGGTCGAGCGAGGCGGGCTCGGCGAAGTCGCCCGCCACGACCTCGACCCCGTCCGGGAGATCCGCGGCCGCGGGATCGCGCGTGAGCGCCCGCACGGGCACGCCCGCGGCCAGGAGTTCGTCGACCACCGCCCGGCCGATCCGGCCGGTGGCCCCTGTCACGAGGACGGGATGCGTCCTGCCCTGCTCCACGTCCGTCTGCTGCGCCTTGTCGATCATCACGGCAGCCATCATAACGTAACCGAGTTACATTTTTTACTCGGTTGGTTTTACGGTGTGACGATCGCGAATTCCCCGTCCCCCGGGTCGAGCACCGAGGCGAGCCGGGCCAGCGCCGACACATCACCCTCGGCCTGGACACCCGCCTGCTGAAGACCCTCCGACGTCAGTCCGGTGACCGCGAGGCGCGCCAGCGCCGGGGCCGTGGTGGTGAGGCTGACGTCGGCCGCGGTCCGCTGCGGGGCGGAGCTGTAGGTGAGCACCCCGTTGGCGAGGCGGACCCTGTAGCGCTCGTCGATGTCGGTGAGCAGGATGTCGACGGCGAGCCTCTCGTTCCACGCCTTGGGGCCGTCGACCTGGATGGCGAGGGCGTCGAACAGCATGGTCGGGGAGAGGTTCGCGATGAGGTCCGGCGACGCGGAGACCGCGGGCGTACCGAACCGGCCTTCGCGCAGTTCGGTGGCGCCGGAGAGGAAGAAGTTGCGCCAGATGCCGTTCTCCGCGCCGTAGCCGAGCTGTTCGAGGGTGTCGGCGAGCAGCGTTCGGGCGGCGGCGTGCTCGGGCTCCGCGAAGACGACGTGGCTGAGCACCTCGGCCGCCCAGCGGAAGTCCCCGGTGTCGAAGGAGCCGCGGGCCTTGGCCACGACGGCGTCGGCGCCGCCCATGAACTCGACGTAGCGCCTGCCGGCCTCGACGGGCGGGTGCTGCCACAGATGGGCCGGGTTGCCGTCGAACCAGCCCATGTAGCGCTGGTAGATGGCCTTGACGTTGTGGCTGACGGAGCCGTAGTAGCCGTGGGTGTTCCAGGCGTTCTCGAGGGCCGGGGGCAGTTCGAGGTGCTCGGCGATCTCGCTGCTTGTCCAGCCTTTGTTGACCAGACGCAGGGACTGGTCGTGGAGGTAGCCGTACAGATCCCGCTGGGTCTCCAGAAAGGCGATGGCGCGCTCCCGACCCCAGGTCGGCCAGTGGTGGGAGGCGAACACGACGTCCGTCTCGTCGCCGAACAGGTCGATCGTCTCGGTGATGGCATGTGACCAGACATGCGGGTCACGCACCACGGCGCCGCGCAGGGTCAGCAGGTTGTGCAGCGTGTGCGTGGCGTCCTCCGCGGTGCACAGGGCCCTGAAGTCGGGGAAGTGGACGAGGAGTTCGGCCGGGGCCTCGGTGTCGGGTGCCATCTGGAAGACCATGCGCACCCCGTCGACGGTCTCCTCCTGACCCGTCGTGGTGATGGTCACGGTCGGCGGGATCAGAGTCACGGACCCGGTCGAGTTGGTCTGGCCGAGCCCGGCGCCGACCTGCCCCTGCGGACCGCGCGCGAGCGCCGCCCCGAACATGTAGGCCGCGCGGCGGGCCATCGCGGTACCCGCGTACACGTTCTCGGCCACGGCGTGCTCGGTGAAGCCCTCCGGCGCGATCACGGGCACCCGCCCGGCGTCGACGTCCTCCTGCGTGGTGACACCCTTGACGCCGCCGAAGTGGTCGACGTGCGAGTGGGTGTAGAGGACGCCGGTGACCGGGCGCTCGCCGCGGTGCTCCCGGTACAGGGCGAGGGCCGCCGCCGCGGTCTCGATCGAGATCAGCGGGTCGATCACGATCACACCCGTGGCACCTTCGATGAACGTGATGTTCGACAGGTCGAGGCCGCGCACCTGATAGATGCCCTCGACGACCTCGAACAGGCCCTGCTGCGCGACGAGTTGGGACTGCCGCCACAGGCTGGGGTTCACCGTGTCGGGCGCCTCGCCCCCGAGGAAGGCGTAGGTGTCGTTGTCCCAGACGACGGTGCCGTCCGCGGCCTCGACGGCGCTGGGCGTCCGCCGGGCGATGAGCCCCCGCGCGGCGTCCTCGAAGTCCTGCGTGTCCTCGAACGGGAGGCGCGAGCGCAGGTCCACCTGGTTCCGCGCGATGATCGGCTGCGCGGGATGGGACGGGACCTTGGGTACCTTGGGTGACTCTTTGGGCGTTGAAGTCATATCGCCAGATTCGCACTTTTGCGACCCGGCCGTCAGGCCTGTATCGCACCCACATCGATACGCCAACCACCCCCGACGCTCCCTTCCCAGGCGTACAACCAGTCGTTGTCCCTGCCCGCCAAGAACGTTGTTTGATCCGGGTATCCACCGGTCGCTTTGATGACTGCTCCCAAGCCGTCCGCAGTGAGGAACCGTCATGCCCGAGCAGGATCGCGTCTACGTCCGCACACCCGAGTTCGCGCGCGTGGCCGAGCGCATCGAGTACGTCACCACGCTGACCTCACGGCTGAATGTCCTGCCCTTCGACGACAAGACCACACGCGCGGCGCTGCTCTCCGACATCTTCGGCAGGCCGATGCCCGAGTCCGTCACCGTCTATCCGCCCTTCTACACGGACTACGGCCTGCGCATCGAGTTCGGCGAGCACGTCTTTGTGAACCAGAGCTGCACGTTCTTCGACCAGGGCGGAATCCGCCTGGGCGACGGCGTGTTGATCGGACCGAAGACCAACCTGATCTCCTCCAACCACCCGATCCGCGGGTCCGAACGCCCCGAGTACTACACGCGGGCACCCGTCACGATCGGGGACAACGCCTGGCTCGGCGCGGCGGTGACGGTGCTGCCCGGCGTCACGATCGGCCACGGCGCGGTGATCGGCGCCGGCACCGTCGTCACCAAGGACGTACCCCCGAACACACTGGTGACCGGGCCCGCGGGGGCCGAGCGCAAGCGCTGGGAGGACTGAGCCCGGCCGCCGCGGCCACTTCTACAGCCCCACGTCGCGGCTGTGGATGTCCTCCAACGACTCGCGGCGTACGAGGAGTCGGGCGCGCCCGTCGTGGACGGCGACCACCGGCGGTCTGCCGACCGCGTTGTAGCCGGAGGCCATCGACAAGTGGTAGGCGCCGGCCACCGGCACGGCGATCAGGTCGCCCGCGCGTACGTCGTCGGGGAGCCGGGCATCGGCGGCGAGCACATCACCGGCCTCGCAGTGCCGGCCGACGACCGTGACCGGGGCGAGGTCCGCGCTGCCCCTGCGGCCGACCAGGCGCGGCGCGTAGCGCACCCCGTACAGCGCGGGCCGCGGGTTGTCGCTCATGCCGCCGTCGACGGCGACGAAGGTGCGGCCACCGGTGTGCTTCACGGAGACGACGCGATACAGGGCGACCCCCGCGGGCCCCACGACGGCCCGGCCCGGTTCGATGATCAGGCGCGGCACGGTGAGCCCGGCCGCCGCGCACGCCTCGGCCAGCTCGGCGCGGGCCTTGCGGGCGAGGCGGGTGAGGTCCATGGCCGGTTCGCCGGGGCGGTAGGCGATGCCGTGTCCGCCGCCGAGGTCCAACTCGCGGAGCACGACGCCATGTTGCTCCTTCAGGCGGGCCATCAGACCCACCATGCGGCGCACCGCCGCCAGATACGGTTTGACGTCGGTGATCTGGGAGCCCAAGTGGCAGTGCAGGCCGGTGAGTTCGAGCTGGGGCTGGTCGAGGATGCGGGCGATGGCGTGCTGCGCGTAGCCGTCGCTGATGGACAGGCCGAACTTCTGGTCCTCGGTGCCGGTGCGGATCTTGTCGTGGCCGCCCGCGCTGATACCGGGGACCACGCGGACCATCACCTTCTGGCGGCCGTCGGGGCCGACCGCCGCGGCGATCCGGGCGATCTCGGAGGGGCTGTCGATGACGATGCGGCCCACGCCGTACCAGAGGGCCCGCTTCAGGTCGTGCGGAGTCTTGGCGTTGCCGTGCAGGACGATCCGGTCGGCGGGGAAGCCCGCGGCGACCGCGAGTTCCAACTCACCGGCGGAGCACACGTCGAGGCCGAGGCCCTCGTCCATCACCCAGTGCGCCATGGCGCGGCACAGGAACGCCTTGGCCGCGTAGTGGACCTCGGCCTCCGGGAAGGCGTCGCGGTAGGTGCGGCAGCGGCGGCGGACCTCGCCCTCGTCGAGGACGTACACGGGGGTGCCGTAGCGGCCCGCGACCTCCGCGAGCGACACCCCGCCGACGGTCGCGTCGCCGGGGTGCGGTTCCGTGGTGGAGCTCGGCCACACCGACAGCTCCTCGGGAGTCGCGGTGGTGGTGACAGGTTCGTGAATGGTGGTCATCGTGTCGTCGCCCTTCCTCAGCCGATCCAGTACGACAGCGCCATGACGAGGGCGGCGATCCCGGCTCCCCTGAGCGTGCCGCTCGTGTGCGGGCTCCGTGTGCGGTGATTCGGATGCAAAGCCGGTGCGGGAGCGGAGAGTTGCGGGTCCACCGTGACGGTGGCGGCGCCGAGCGGCGCGGTCATGTCGCGCAGGGCGGGCTCGGCCAGCCGGATCCACGGCTGGCCGGCGCCGAGGGTGGCGGTCAGCGCGCGCTCGGAGGTGAAGCCGACGGCCGTACGGTCACCGAGCGGGGTGCGGAACAGCCGGGCGGCGCACCCGAGCGGGCCCGGCCGGACGGGAACGTAGAGGGGCCCGGCCGGGAACCGTTCGGAGGGTTCCGGGTCCTCGTCGTTCACGGGTTGTGCCATGGGATGCCTCCTGGGGAGTCCGGGGATGGTGGCTCACCGAGGACGCTATGCCCGCACTCCCCCACCCCCGGCACCGTCCTGACGGGACGCTGACGGTGATCGCGGCGATGCTGACGCCCTGCTGACGGGCACCACTCCGGTGGTGGCCCGCAGCCGTCAGAAGTGCGCCAAGAAGCGACGGAACGGCTGGGCGTGGGCCTCCGTACGAGGGTGGGATGGAGGAGGTGTCCAGGAGAGGACCGCCGACGGGGCTCCCTGCGGCGGCAGTTGACGGAGTGTGAGGCGATGACCGGTTCCGACGCGACCCCGGCCCTGCCAGCCACCCGGGTCGTGGTGGGAGTGAACGGGACCCCGGGCAGCCGTGCCGCCCTGCGCCGGGCCGCCGACGAGGCCGGCCACCGGCGGGCCGAACTCTGGGCGGTGCTCGCCTGGCAGCCGCCCGGCGGAGAACTCAACGCGCGCCGGGCTCCCGCCGCCCCGCTCCCGGGCGACGACTGGGAGAACATGGCCCGGACGACACTCGTCACCGCCGTCCGCGAGGTGTTCCCCGGAGGGCCGGGCGTTCCCCTGCGGGCCGTGCTGGTCCTTGGCACACCCGGCAGGGCCCTGGCCATGACCGCGGACCGGGAGGACGACCTCCTGGTCATCGGCGCCGGACACCGCGGCACGATCCACCGGGCGCTGCGCCCCTCGGTGAGCCGCTACTGCGTCGCGCACGCCGCCTGCCCGGTCCTCACCGTCCCGCCGCCCCCGCTGGAGGCCGACCTCGCGATGGCGCACCGGCGCAATGTGTGGCGACTGCGCCTGGACACACGGCACTTCGCGCGGGAGACCACGCCGCGCGCAAGATGACGGCCGACGGGGAGGCCTACCGCCCCTCCCACTCCGGCTTCCGCTTCTCCAGGAAAGCCGTCACACCCTCCGCGAAGTCCCGGCTGCCGTAGACCCGGGCGTACAGGTCCTCGGCGTGGCCGGGGGCGGAGGCGGCCAGGACGCGGCGGTCCGCCTCCTTCAGGGCCGCCAGGGTGAGCGGGGCGCAGCGGGCGATGTCCGCCGTCAGCTCCGCGAGGCGTGTGTCCAGGTCGGCCGGGTCGACGATGTCGGCCACGAAGCCGGACTCGTGGGCCTCCTCCGCCGTGATCAGACGGGCGGCGAGGAGGGACCGCAGGGTGCGGGCGCGGCCGAGTCCCGCGTAGAGGCGGGAGAGCATGGCGGGGGCGAGGCAGTTGCCGAGTGTGCGGCCGATGGGGGCTCCGAAGACGGCGTCGGGTGTGCACAGCACCACGTCGCAGCAGCTCGCGAGCGCGCTGCCCGCACCGACGGCCGGGCCCTCGACCGCGGCGACGACGGGCATCCGCATCCCCGCGAGCCGGTCGACGGCGAGGCCGACGCGACGTTCGTACGCCACGCCGTCCTCCCCGCTCGCGAAGTCACGGAACTCGCGGATGTCGGTGCCGGCCGCGAACGCCCGCCCACCCGCTCCGCGCAGCACGGTGAGCCGGATGTCGGGGTCGGCGTCGATCTCCCGGCAGGCGCGCTCCAGTTGGTCGTACATGCGCAGGGTCAGCGCGTTGCGCCGGTCCGGGTTGACCAGGGTGAGGTGGGCGGCGTAGGTGTCGGTTCCCGGAACCGCGTGGCGGGTCCAGGTGACGGAGCCGCCTCCCGCGTCGTCGTTCGGCGTCAACTCCCTCTCCTTCCTGAGGAGTTCCTCGTTGTGCTCGCCGAGCACCGGCGGGTGGCGGCGAAGCCGTGCCGGGGTGCGGGCGAGTTTCACCGGGAAGCCGACGACGCGGCTGCGGCCGTCGACCGGGTGGTCGTACTCCTCGACCATGCCGCGGGCCCGCGCGTGCGGGTCGTGGTCGAGGATCTGCCCGTAGTCGAGGATCGGCCCCGCGGGTACTCCTGCGTCGAGGAGTTGGGCGACGCACTCCTCGGTGCTGGTCGCCGCGAGCCGGCCTTCGAGGAGGGCGATGAGTTCGGCGCGGTGGGCCATGCGGTCGGTGTTCGTGGCGAACCGTTCGTCGTCCGCGAGGTGGTGGAGGTCGAGGGCCTCGCACAGCCGCAGCCACAGCCGCTGGTTGTTCGCGGCGATGGTGGCGTGGCCGTCCTTGGTGCGGACGACCTGGTAGGGCGTGGACATGCGGTGCGCGGAGCCGAGGCGCTGCGGGGGCTCGCCACCGGCGAAGTACTCGACCGACTCCCATACCGACATCGCCAACACCGCTTCGTACAGGGATGTTTCCAGGTACTGCCCCTCCCCCGTACGCAGTCGGTGGACGTGCGCGGCCGCGATGCTCAGCGCGCACAGCATGCCCGCGCCGAGGTCGCCCACCGGGAGCCCGCACTTGACCGGCGGCCCGTCCGGGTCGCCGGTGACGCTGACGGCGCCCGCCATGCCCTGGGCGATGAGGTCGTAGCCGGGCCGGTCGGCGTACGGGCCGTACTGGCCGAAGCCGGAGATCGACGCGTAGATGATGTCGGGCCGGACCTCGCGGACGGCTTCGTAGCCGACGCCGAGGCGGTCGGTGACACCGGGCCGGAAGTTCTCCACGACGACGTCCGCGTCGGCGACGAGCCGGAAGAATTCCGCGCGGTCGGCGTCGGTGCGCAGATTGAGGGTGACACTGCGCTTGTTGCGGTTGAGGGCGTGGAAGGCGGGAGTGTCGCTGCCGGGCCGTGGCGTGCCCATGGAGGTGCGGGTCTGGTCGCCACCCTCCGGCGACTCGACCTTGATGACATCCGCGCCGAGGTCGGCGAGCAGCATCGTGCAGTACGGGCCCGCCATGACCTGGGTGAGGTCGAGGACGCGGACGCCGTCGAGCGCCCCTGCGGTGACGGTCATCGCAGCACCTCCCGTATCAGCTGGAGCGGGTGCACCGCCGTGCGCTCCGTGCCGTGGTGGATCTGCTGGCGGCAGGAGACACCGGTGGCGGCGACCACGGTGTCGTCCGGTTCGGCCCGGACCGCGGGGAAGAGCCGGTCCTCGCCGACCGCCATGGACGTGTCGTAGTGCTCGGCCTCGAAGCCGAAGGAGCCCGCCATCCCGCAGCAGCCGGCGTCGAGTTCGACGACCTCGGCGCCCGGGATGCGCTTGAGGAGCGCGACGGTGGCCGCGGTGCCGACTTCCGCCTTCTGGTGGCAGTGGCCGTGGAAGAGGATGCGGCGGCCCGCGGGCCCCGTGTCGTCGCGCAGTTGAAGCCTGCCGTCGTCGATGGCCTCGGTCAGCAGCTCTTCCAGCTGCTTCACCCGGCCGGACACGTCGGCGACGGCCGGGTCGCCGGGCAGCAGGGCGTGGTGTTCGTCGCGCAGGGTCAGCAGGCAGGAGGGTTCGCAGCCGACAATGGGGCCGTCCCCCGCGTCCGCGAGGCGGTGCACGAGATCAACTGCCTGTGCCTTCGCCTGGTCGAGCAGGCCCTTGGAGAAGGCGGCGCGGCCGCAGCAGCCGCCGCTCTCCAACTGCACGTGCCAGCCCGCCCGTTCAAGGAGTTCGACGGCGGCGCGGCCGACGTCCGGGTCGGTGTACGTGGTGAAGGAGTCGGCGAGGAGGGTGACGGTGCCCTGGCTCCCGGCCACGCTGCCCGGCCTGCGCCGGAACCACGTCACGAGGTTGCGGCGGGCGAACACGGGCAACGGCCGTGCTCGGGCGATGCCGAGTCCGCGTTCCAACAGCCGCCTGGGCAAAGGGAGGTTGGAGATCGGCGCGGTCGCAGAGCCCAACCGGTTGAGGCGGCGGATGGCGCCGAACACCCGTGACCGGAGCGGTGTGCCGTGCCGCTCGTGATGGTGGGCCAGGGTCTCGGCCTTCAGCGTGGCCATGTCGACGCCGAGCGGGCACTCGCTCTTGCACGCCTTGCACATCAGGCACAGGTCGAGGACCTCGTGCAGCCCCTCGTCGCCGAGCGCCGCCTTCGGGTCGGGCTCGGAGAGCGCCTTGACCAGGGCGTTCGCGCGGCCGCGCGTGGAGTCGTGCTCGTGCTTGGTGACCATGTACGAGGGACACATCACGCCCGCGTCGCTCTTGCGGCACAGGCCGATGTTCATGCACCGGTCGGCGGCGCCGCGCATGTCGCTGCCTCCGACGACCTCGAAGTCGAGGTGGGTACGCAGGGGCGGCGCGGGCGGCAGCGCCGCGTCGCGGAGGTGTTCGGTCATCGCCGGTGCGTCGACGATCTTGCCGGGGTTCAGTCGGTTCTCCGGGTCGAAGAGGCCCTTGACCTCGCGCATCGCCTCGTACAGGTCGTCGCCGTAGAGCTCGCGGTTGAACTCGCTGCGGGCCAGGCCGTCGCCGTGCTCGCTGGAGTTGACGCCGCCGTACTCCCGTACCAGCTCCTTGATCTCCTCGGCGACCGCGCGCATCGTGCGCACCTGGGCGGGGTCGGCGACGTCGACGAAGGGCCTGATGTGCAGACAGCCGACCGAACAGTGGCCGTAGAAACCGGCGTCGAGGCCGTGCCGGTCGAGGACCTGCTTGAAGCGGCGGGTGTACGCGGCGAGGTGCTGGGGGTCGACCGCGGTGTCCTCGATGAAGGCCAGCGGTCGCCGGGTGCCCTCGCTCGCGGCCATCAGCAGGCCGAGGCTGGACTTGCGGACCTTGAGCAGCCCGGACTGCTGGGCGGGGGTGACGGCCTGAAGGGTGTGGTAGCCGTGGCCGTGCCGCTTCCACAGTGCGGTCAACTCCTTGAGACGGCCGCTGAGTTCAGCCTCGTCGTCGCCGGTGAAGCTGACGAAGAGGAGGGCCTCGGGGTCGCCTTCGAGGATGTTTCCGAGGGAGGCGTACTCGATCTTCTGCCGGGAGAGGTCGAGGATCGTCCGGTCCATCATCTCGACGGCGGACGGATCGCAGGCGAGCGCGTCCTCGGTGGCCTCGATGGCTCCGGCGACGGAGGTGAAGTGACCGACGGCGATGACCGTGCGGGCGGGTTTGGGCACGAGGTCGACGAGGGCGCGAGTGGCGACGACGAGGGTGCCTTCCGAGCCGACGACGAACTTCGCGAGGTCGAAGGGGTCAGCACCGGAACGGTCGGCGAGCCGGTCGAGGCGGTAGCCGCCGGAGCGTCGCCAGTACGCCGGGAAGCCCGTGGCGATCGCCCCGGCGCGCGCCTCCACGATCTTCGGAAGCTCCCGGTAGAGCCGCCCCTCCAGGGTGTCGAGGCCGGCCCGTCGGGCGCGCTCCTCCTCGTCGACGGGGGCGAGGCGGGCCGTGCTCGCGTCGGAGAGCACGACGTCCAGCTCCCGTACGTGGTCGATGGTCATGCCGTAGCGGATCGATCCGCTGCCCGCGGAGTTGTTGCCCGCCATGCCGCCGATGGTGGCGCGGTTGCTGGTCGAGGTGTCCGGGCCGAACATCAGGCCGTGCGGCGCGGCGGCCCGGTTCAACTGGTCCTGGACCACGCCGGGTTCGACGAGTGCGGTGCGCGCGTAGGCGTCGAGTTCGAGGATGCGGTGCATGTGCCGGGAGAGGTCGAGGACGAGGCCGGGGCCCACGGTCTGTCCGGCCAGGCTGGTCCCCGCACCCCGGGGTACCAGCGGCACTCCGTGCTCGGCGGCCGCCGCGACCGCGGCCCGCACGTCGTCGGCGTGGCGCGGGAAGACGACGCCCTGCGGCTCGATCGCGTACATGCTGGCGTCGCGGGAGAACAGGTGCCGGGTGTAGTCGTCGAAGGCGACCTCGCCGTCGAGGTCGCGGCGCAGCGCGGCTTCGAGGTCGCGGGCGGCGGTGCGGACTTCGCTGGGGGCCGTCATCGCAGCACCTCCAACGCCGCTTCGAGGCCGCCCCGTTGGACCGGTACCCCCGCGAGTTCGAGGCCCATCTGCACCCCGGCGAGCGTGCCCGCGAGGGTCAGGTCGTTGAAGTTGCCGAGGTGACCGATGCGGAAGACACGGCCGGCGAGCTTTCCGAGGCCGGAGCCGAGTGACATGTCGAAGCGCTCCAGGATGACCTTGCGGAGCTTGTCGGCGTCGTGCCCCTCGGGCATCAGGACGGCGGTGAGCGAACCGGAGTGCTCGCGCTCGTCGGCGCACAGCACCTCAAGTCCCCAGCCGCGCACCGCGGCACGAGTGGCGGCGGCATGCCGCGCGTGCCGGGCGAAGACGTTCTCCAGGCCCTCCTCCTCCAGCATGCGCAGCGCCTCGTCCAGGCCGTAGAGCAGGTTGGTGGCCGGTGTGTACGGGAAGGCGCCCTTGGCGTTGGCGTCGATGATCGGCTGCCAGCGCCAGAACGACGCGGGGAGCCTGGCGGTCCGGGAGACGGCGAGAGCCTTGTCGCTCACCGCGTTGAAGCTGAGGCCCGGCGGCAGCATCAGCCCCTTCTGCGAACCGGCGACGGTGACATCGACGCCCCACTCGTCGTGCCGATAGTCGATGGAGCCGAGCGAGGAGATGGTGTCGACGAACAGCAGCGCGGGGTGGCCCACGGAGTCGATCGCCGCGCGCAGTTCGGGGATGCGGCTGGTGACGCCGGTCGATGTCTCGTTGTGGACGACGCAGACCGCCTTGATCCGGTGGTCGGTGTCGGCGGCGAGCCGCTCGGCGAGCGCCTCCGGGTCCGCGCCGTGCCGCCAGTCACCCGGCAGGGCATCGGTATCGGCGTCCAGGCCGAGACCGCGGGCCATCTCGCGCCAGAGGACGGCGAAGTGCCCGGTCTCGAAGGACAGCACCCGGTCGCCGGGGCTGAGCGTGTTGACCAGCGCGGCCTCCCAGGCACCGGTGCCGGAGGCGGGGTAGACGACGACGGGCCCCGCCGTACCGAACACCGGCTTGAGCGCCACGAGTAGACGCTTCGTCAGCTCGGCGAACTCCGGGCCGCGGTGGTCGATGGTGGGCGCCGCCATGGCGCGCAGGACCCGGTCGGGGACGTTGGTGGGGCCGGGGATCTGCAGGAAGTGGCGGCCGGTGCGGAGCGTCATGCGGTCGACTCCTCAAGGTGTTGTGCCGTGAGATGGCACGCCGTACCGTGAAGCGGCACGTGGAGCGTAGGCTTCCCCTCGCCGACGCGTCAACGGCCGTGTACGGGTCGCCGGTTGGGATCAACGGCCGCGTACCGGCCATCGGCCGGGATCAACGGATGCGTGAGGACTCGCGATGATGCAGAACGTGGCCAACACCCTGCGGGCACTGGAGGAAGTGGCGGCCCGCCAGCCCGTCGGCGTCGCCGACCTGGCCAGGGCCCTCGACCTGCCGAAGAGCTCCGTCCAGCGCTCGCTCGTCACGCTGCACACCACGGGCTGGATCCGCCCCGCCGGAGGAACCCCCACCCGCTGGGTGGTGACCACCAAGGCGCTGCACGTCGGACGGCACGCCACCGACGAGCTGGGACTGCGCGACGCGGCCCTTCCGGTGATGGAGGAACTGCGTCAACGGACCGACGAGACGGTCCACTTGGCGGTGCGCGAGGGCGGCAGGGTGCTGCTGGTCGAGCGGCTCCAGACCAGCAAGGCCGTGCGCATCATCCTGCCGCTCGGCCAGGACCTCCCGATGCACGCCTCCGCCAACGGCAAGGCGGTGCTCGCCGCCGACCCCGACGACGCGGTCGAGCAGTACCTCGACGAGGGGCTGCCGCGCTACACCGGCACCACCGTCACCGACCGGGAGCAACTCCTCGCGGAGGTACGGGAGATCAGGGCGCTCGGCTACGCGACGAACTCGGGCGAGTGGCGCGCGGACGTCTCGGCGGTGGCCTCGGCCGTGCTCGGCGCGGGGGGCCTGCCGGTGGCCAGCGTGAGTGTCAATGTGCCGACGAGCCGGATGACCGAGGACGCGGCCGCCACCTTCGGTGGCCTGGTGCAGGAGGCGGCGCGCACCATCAGCGCCCGAATCTCCTGATGCGCGAGGTGTCTTGACGTCCCATCAGACGCCTTCCATACTCTCGCCCCAACCCGAAACCCAGATTCCGGATTCCGGAATGTCCTGAATGTGTGGTGACCACCGACCGAAGGCGAGGAAGCCTCGTGTCAGATCAAGTCATCTCCATCATCGGCCTTGTGCTCGTGTTCCTCATTGCAACCTTCACCAAGGTGCACATGGGCGTCATCGCCATCGTCGCGGCGTTCATCGTCGGCACGGCCGTCGCAGGTGAGTCGGCGGACGAGCTGTTCGCCGGATTTCCCGGCGATCTGTTCGTGGTGCTCGTCGGCGTCACGCTATTGTTCGCGATCGCCAAGAACAACGGCACCGTCGACTGGCTCGTCCAGGCCTCGACACGTGCCGTGCGCGGCAGGATCGCCCTCATCCCGTGGGTGATGTTTCTGATCACGGGGGCCCTGACGGCCTCCGGCGCGGTCGTCCCCGGCGCGGTGGGCATCATGGCGCCCATCGGCATGGGCTTCGCCGTGCGGCACAAGATCAACCCGATCCTGATGGGCCTGCTCATCATCAACGGTGCCAGCGCCGGCGGCTTCTCGCCGATCAGCATCTTCGGCACCATCACCAACGGCGTGGTGCAGCGGGAGGACCTGCCCGGCAGCGAGGGCATGCTCTTCCTGACTTCGTTCCTCTTCAATCTCGCGCTCAGCGTGATCGTCTTCTTCCTGTTCGGCGGCCGCAATTTGCTGGGACGCCGGGCGGAGAGCGTGACCGGAAAACCGCCCACCCAGGATGGCGGAAACGGCGTCCCGGCGCAGGCCACGGCCGCCGACCGGACACCGACCCCCACACCCGACGGCACCTCCGGCGGCACCGCCACCGCGACCGCCCCGGCACCGGCCCCGGCTGCCGTCGGAGTCGAGGAGGAGGTCCATCACCTCACCCCGGTCCGCGCGCTCACCGTGCTCGGGGTGATCAGCCTGGCCGTCGGCTCGCTCGCCTTCGACCTCGACGTGGGCCTGATGGCCTTCGTCGTCTCGGCCGTCCTGTGCCTCGTCTCCCCCGCCTCGGCGAAGGGAGCCGTCGAGCGCTGCGCCTGGCCGACCGTCCTGCTGGTCTGCGGCATCGTGATGTACGTCAGCCTGATGGACGAGATGGGCACCATCAAGTGGGCCGGCGAGAGCGTCAGCGACCTCGGCACACCCCTGGTGTCTGCGCTGCTCATCTGTGTGATCGGCGGCGTGGTGTCCGCGTTCGCGTCCACGACGGGCATCCTCGGCGCCCTGATCCCGCTGGCCGTACCGTTCCTCGCCGGGGGCGAGATCGGCGCGATCGGCATGATCAGCGCCCTGGCGATCTCGTCCTCCGTGGTGGACTCCTCACCGTTCTCCACCAGTGGAGCGCTGACCGTGGCCAGCGCTCCGGAGGAGATGCGGGACACCGTCTTCCGACGGCTGATGGCATGGGGCCTGAGCATGACCGTGATCGCTCCGCTCGCGACGTGGGTCATCCTCGTGATCCCCGGCCAGTTGTGACGGAGCGGCGACCGGGACCGTTCAGCGGGTCAACTCCCTGAGTGCGACGTTGAGTTCGAGGACGTTGACCCGCGGCTCGCCCATGAATCCGAGGTCCCGGCCGTCCTTGTGCGCGTCGACGAGCTTCTGGACGCGCGCGACGGAGAGGTGGTTCCGCTCCGCGATCCGGTGCACCTGGAGGTCGGCGTACTCGGGTGAGATCGCCGGGTCGAGGCCCGAGCCGGAGGAGGTGACGGCGTCGGCCGGGATGTCCGAGGCCTTCACCTTGTACGTCGCCGTGGAGTTGTCCTCGACGACGGCGGCCTTGGCGGACTCGACCTGCTTCACCAGCTCCTTGTTGTCACCGGAGAGGTTGGTGGCGCCGGAGAGGATCAGCTTGTACTGGGTGTTCACGGTGTTCTCGCCGAGGCCATTGGAGGGCCGCGGCTGGAACCACGCGAGGTCCGGCTTGCCGTCCTTGGTGAGGTACGTCTGGCCTATGAGGGAGGAGCCGACGACCTTGCCCCCGTCACTGATCTCCGAGCCGTTGGCCTTGTCGTGGAAGGCCACCTGCGCGACGCCGGTGACCGCGAGCGGGTAGAGCACCCCGCACACCACGGTCAGGACGATCAGGGCGCGCAGCCCCGCCCAGAGCAACCGGGCCGTGTTTCCTACTGAGTTGTTCATGACGATCGACACGCTTTCTGAAGGTCACAGCCCGGGGACGAGGGAGATGAGGAGGTCGATGAGCTTGATCCCGATGAAGGGCGCGACGAGCCCGCCCAGGCCGTAGATCCCGAGGTTGCGGCGGAGCAGCCTGTCCGCGCTCACCGGCCGGTACTGGACGCCCTTCAGGGCGAGCGGGACCAGGGCGATGATGATGATCGCGTTGAAGATGACCGCGGAGAGGATCGCGGAGTCCGGGCTGGACAGGCCCATGATGTTGAGCTTGTCGAGGCCGGGGTAGACCGCCGCGAACAGCGCCGGGATGATCGCGAAGTACTTCGCGACGTCGTTGGCGATCGAGAAGGTCGTCAACGCGCCCCGGGTGATGAGGAGTTGCTTGCCGATCTCGACGATCTCGATGAGCTTGGTCGGGTTCGAGTCGAGGTCGACCATGTTGCCGGCCTCCTTCGCGGCCGACGTACCGGTGTTCATCGCGACACCCACGTCCGCCTGCGCGAGGGCGGGCGCGTCGTTGGTGCCGTCGCCGGTCATCGCGACGAGCTTGCCGCCCGCCTGCTCCCGCTTGATGAGGGCCATCTTGTCCTCGGGCGTGGCCTCCGCGAGGAAGTCGTCGACGCCCGCCTCCTCGGCGATCGCCTTGGCCGTCAGCGGGTTGTCACCCGTGATCATCACGGTCTTGATGCCCATGCGGCGCAGCTCGGTGAACCGCTCGCGCATGCCGTCCTTGACGACGTCCTTGAGGTGGATGACACCGAGGACGCGGGCGCCCTCTGTGTCCTCGATCGCCACGAGCAGCGGCGTGCCGCCCGCCTCGGAGATCAGGTTGGCGAGAGTGTCGGCGTCCTCGGCTATGCGGCCGCCCTGCTCCTTGACCCAGGTGATGACCGAACCGGCCGCCCCCTTGCGGATCCTGCGCCCGTCCACGTCGACACCCGACATACGTGTCTGGGCGGTGAACTCGATCCACTCGGCGCCCGTCAGCTCGCCCTGGTGCCGCTCGCGCAGCCCGTACTTCTCCTTGGCGAGGACCACGACGGAGCGGCCCTCGGGTGTCTCGTCGGACAGTGAAGAGAGTTGCGCGGCATCGGCGAGCTCGGCCTCCGTGGTGCCGCGCACCGGCACGAACTCGGCGGCCTGGCGGTTACCGAAGGTGATGGTGCCGGTCTTGTCGAGCAACAGGGTCGACACGTCACCCGCCGCCTCAACTGCCCTGCCCGACATGGCCAGTACGTTGCGCTGCACCAGCCGGTCCATGCCCGCGATGCCGATCGCGGAGAGCAGCGCGCCGATGGTGGTCGGGATCAGACACACCAACAGGGCCACGAGCACGACCATGCTGAGGTGCTTGCCCGCGTAGTTCGCGAACGGCGGCAGTGTGGCCACCGCGAGCAGGAAGACGATGGTCAGCGAGGCCAGCAGGATGTTGAGCGCGATCTCGTTCGGTGTCTTCTGCCGGGCGGCGCCCTCGACCAGGTTGATCATGCGGTCGATGAAGGTCTCGCCGGGCTTCGTCGTGATCTTGACGACGACGCGGTCGGAGAGCACCTTCGTGCCGCCGGTGACCGCGCACCGGTCGCCGCCGGACTCGCGGATGACCGGGGCGGATTCGCCCGTGATCGCCGACTCGTCGACGGAGGCCACGCCCTCGACGACGTCACCGTCGCCGGGGATGATGTCGCCGGCCTCGCAGACGACGAGGTCACCGATCGTCAGCTGCGTGCCGGCGACCTGCTCCTCGCGCTCCCCCACCAGGCGCCGCGCCACGGTGTCGGTCTTCGCCTTGCGCAGCGTGTCGGCCTGCGCCTTGCCACGCCCCTCGGCGACGGCCTCCGCCAGGTTCGCGAAGATCACCGTCAGCCACAGCCAGACGCTGATCGTCCAGCCGAACCAGTCGGACGGGTGCAGACAGGAGAACACCGTCGTCAGCACGGACCCGATCAGCACCACGAACATCACGGGCGACTTGACCATGATGCGCGGGTTCAGCTTGCGGCAGGCGTCGGGCAGCGACTTCAGCAGCTGCTTGGGGTCGAACAGGCCCCCGCCGACCTTGCCGCCGCCGGGCTCGTGCCCGGTGGGCACGTCCTGGTGGGGCGCCCTCGTGGGTGTGGCAGTGGACATCGTGTCCTCAAGATTCTCGGAACGTTCGGTACGTACGGTCGTCATGACGCGAGCCCTTCCGCGAGCGGGCCGAGCGCGAGCGCCGGGAAGTACGTCAGACCGGTGATGATCAGGAGCGTGCCGACCAACAGGCCGGTGAACAAAGGCTTGTTGGTGCGCAGCGTGCCCGCCGTGGCCGGGATCGGCCGCTGCTCGGCCAGCGAACCGGCGAGCGCGAGCACGAACACCATCGGCAGGAAGCGGCCGAGCAGCATCGCGAGGCCGATCGTGGTGTTGAACCACTGGGTGTCGGCGGACAGGCCCGCGAAGGCGGAGCCGTTGTTGTTGGCGCCGGACGTGTACGCGTACAGGATTTCGGAGAAGCCGTGCGCGCCGGGGTTGAGCATGGAGTTCGGCGGGGTCGGCAGGGCCATCGCGAGGGCGGTGAAGACGAGGACGAGGGCCGGCGTGACGAGGATGTAGCAGGCCGCGAACTTGATCTCGCGGGTGCCGATCTTCTTGCCGAGGTACTCGGGCGTCCGGCCCACCATGAGTCCCGCGATGAACACCGCGATGATCGCCATGACCAGCATGCCGTAGAGGCCGGAGCCGACGCCGCCGGGCGCGATCTCGCCGAGCTGCATGCCGAGCAGGTTGAGGCCGCCGCCGAGACCGGTGTTGGAGGAGTGGAAGGAGTTCACCGCGCCGGTCGAGGTGAGCGTCGTGGAGACCGAGAAGATCGCCGAGCCGCCGATGCCGAAGCGGGTCTCCTTGCCCTCCATCGCGCCGCCCGCGGCCTCGAAGGCCGGGCCGTGGTGGGCGAACTCGGTCCACATCATCAGGGCGACGAAGCCGATCCAGATGGTCGCCATCGTGGCGAGGATCGCGTAGCCCTGCTTGACCGAGCCGACCATCTTGCCGAAGGTGCGGGTCAGCGCGAAGGGGATGACGAGGATCAGGAAGACCTCGAAGAGGTTCGAGAACGCGGTGGGGTTCTCGAAGGGGTGGGCCGAGTTGGCGTTGAAGTAGCCGCCGCCGTTGGTGCCCAGCTCCTTGATGACCTCCTGGGAGGCGACCGCGCCGCCGTTCCACTGCTGCGAGCCGCCCATGAACTGGCCGACCGAGTGGATGCCGGAGAAGTTCTGGATGGCGCCACAGGCGACGAGCACGAGCGCGCCGACGACGGAGAGCGGGATCAGGATGCGGACGGTGCCGCGGACCAGGTCGGACCAGAAGTTACCCAGCTCACCGGTGCGGGAGCGGGCGAAGCCGCGCACGAGGGCGACCGCCATGGCGATCCCCACGGCCGCCGAGACGAAGTTCTGCACCGCGAGGCCGCCGGTCTGCACGACGTGGCCCATGGCCTGTTCGCCGTAGTACGACTGCCAGTTGGTGTTGGCGACGAAGGACGCGGCCGTGTTGAAGGCCTGGTCCGGGTCGATCGATGTGAAGCCGAGCGAGCCGGGCAGGGAACCCTGCACGCGCTGCAACAGGTAGAGGAAGAGGACGCTCACCGCGGAGAAGGCGAGGACGCCGCGCAGGTAGGCGGTCCAGCGCATCTCGGCGTCCGGGTTGGCGCCGATGCCCTTGTAGATCCACTTCTCCACCCGCAGGTGCTTGCCGGAGGAGTAGACCCGGGCCATGTAGTCGCCGAGGGGGCGGTACGCCAGCGCCAGGGCCGCTATGAGCGCGAGCAGCTGGAGCACTCCGGCGAGTTCGGGGCTCATATCTGTACTCAGAACCTCTCCGGGTAGATGAGGGCGAGGACGAGATAGCCCAGGAGGGCGACGGCCACGACGAGGCCGACGATGTTCTCGGCGGTCACAGCTTGGTCACCCCCTTGGCGACGAGTGCCACCAGCGCGAAGACCGCGATCGTGGTGACGACGAAGGCCATGTCGGCCATCGTGAGCTCCCTGGGTGAAAGTCTTGATTCGGAACTGACACTGAGAGGAAACCCCCGGTCATGGCCGGTTTCGGCGCTCGTTGACGGCTCCCATACGCCGCCGTGCGCGCCCTTGACGCCTCTCTTACGGCCAGGGGTGGCGGGCGGCGGTCGTAGAACGGTTCCGGGAGTGTCCGGGAGCTGTCACATTCGGCGCCGGGACCTGGTTCGCGGGGCCCCACAGGCGCATCGTCGAGGTACGGGGGCAGCCCTCCAGGACCGCCCACCCGGCCGACCTCGGAGGTTCGCCATGTGTTTCCACCGCCCCACGTGCCCGCACCCCGAGCATGTCGTCGCCGCCCACCCCGAACAGGGCTGGAGCCTGTGCTGCGACGGCACGATCGTCTTCGACGACACCGGCGAGCTGCGTCCCGACGGGGGCGTCGTGGCCCCACACCGCTCGTACCCGGTGCAGCGGCTGGTCGTCGCGGCCTGAGAGTGTCCGGCCGCTCCGCTCCCTCAGGCCCAGACGGCCGCCGCGAGTGCCGCACCCGTGAAGGCGGCCCCGAGCCCCGCCGCAACGCCGGCGACGACGTTGACGGCCGCGTAGAAGCGCGCCCCGCGCTCGGCCAGGCGCAGGGTCTCGTACGAGAACGTGGAGTACGTCGTCAGCGCCCCGCACAGGCCAGTGCCCAGCAGCAGTTGCACCTGGGACGAGGCGCCGCCGGCCGCGACGGCGCCGGTGACCAGGCCGAGGATCAGGGACCCCGCCACATTGACGGTGAACGTGCCCCAGGGGAACACCGTGTCGTGCCGGGACTGGACGGTGCGGTCGGTGAGATAGCGCAGCGGGGCGCCGACCATCGCGCCCACGATCACCAACAGCCAGTTCACGCCTCGCCCCCGTCCGGGTTGCCGGTTGTCACCGCTGCCTCCACTCGATGACGCGGCGGGTCAGCCCCGCCGCGGCCCACACCGACGCGAGCGCCACGCACACCGTCAGGGCCAAGTAACCGAGGGCGGTGCGCGGGTGGCCTTCGACGATCAGGCTCCGGATGTCCACGGCGTATGTGGAGAAGGTCGTGAAGCCGCCGAGGACGCCGGTGCCGAAGAACGGCCGGACGAGGCGGTGCGCCGCCCGGGCCTCGTTGATGACGACCATGAAGACGCCGATGACGGCGCAGCCGACCGCATTGACGACGAGCGTCGTCCAGGGGAAGGCGCCGGTCGCCGTGGGCCACAGCAGGCTCGCTCCGTAGCGGGCGCTCGCGCCGATCGCGCCGCCGATCGAGACCACGGCGACGACGGGGCCCTGCCCCTGCCAGGCGGCTTCGCGCGGGGCGGGAACGTGCAGGTCCGCGTCCGGATCGACAGGGTCGTTCACCATCGGGCTGCGGGCCTCTCCTCCGTGCATCTCCTGCTCATCGGGCACACACGTTACGGGGGTGGTTCCTCGCACATGGGCACCGGCCCGCACGATTTGGCAGATTGGCGAGCGCACGACACTACGATGTCGGCAAAACGGGCATCACCGTAATAGCCCCATTCCGCTCCCTCCCCTGCCTTGCGCTGTGCGCGCTCGGAAAGGACGGCTCAAGCGTGGCCACTCCCCCTCCCCCTGTCCTGCGGCCTGCCCTGCGACGCCGACTCCCCGTACGGAAATGGTTTGCGCTCGTTCCACTCGTCCTGGTCGCCGGGTGGGTGACCTGGAACTGGCCCCTGTTCACCGCGGGGCTCACGCAGCTGCGCGGCGCGGATCCCGGCTGGCTGCTGGCCGCGGCCGTGGTCACGATCACGTGCTGGCTGCCGGTGTGTCTGCTGCGGCAGGGCGCGGTGCTCGAACCACTGCCCGTGGGGCGGCTGTTCGCCTCTCAGGTCGCCGCGGGTTCCGCCAATCACCTGCTGCCCGCGGGGCTCGGCGCGCACGTCGTGAACCTGCGGTTCATGCGCTGCTGCGGGATACCCGCGACCCGCGCCTGCGCCGCGCTGGCGCTGTACTCACTGGCGCAACCCATCGGCCGGTACGCCCTGTTGATCACGCTGATGGCGGCCTCGCCCGACGCGCTGCCGCTGGGCGGGCTGATGCCGGCCGAGCGGGGTGGCCTGGCGGTGCTGCTGCTCGTCGCGGCGGTCGCCGTCGCGGCGGGGGTGCTGTGGTGGGTGCGGCCGCTGCGCGGGGCCGTCCGGGACTTCCTGGCCACCGCGCTGACCGACGTCCGGGCCCTGCACGCCCGGCCCGCCCGCGCGCTGGCGCTGTGGTGCGGGGCGGTCGGCTTTCCCGCGTTGCAGGCCACCGTCATGGTCGCGGTGGCGCGCTCCCTTCAGATGCCGGTGCCGTCGCTGGACATCGCCCTCGCGTATCTCGCGGCCTCGGTGCTGGCCGGGGTGGTGCCGACGCCGGGCGGGATCGGGTCCGTCGAGGCGGCCCTCACCCTCACGCTCGTGGGCGCGGGGTCACCGGTCGTCGAGGCGACCGCCGCGGTCGTCGGCTTCCGTCTGCTCACGGTCTGGGGGCCGCTGCTGCCCGGTGCCCTGGTGCTGGCCGCGCTGGTGCGCCGCAAGGTGATCTGACGGCTGCCGGGTCCCGCCGTCGTACGTCACCCGGCTTGGTACATTCGCGACACGGACCCCGATATGCCGCACACGAGGAGGCGTGGTGCCCATGACGCCGCTCGCCCTGTTCCTGCCCCGCCTCGACGCGGTCCCCCGCTGGCTGCAGATCACGGCGGCCGTGGTCATCCTCGGCCTCATGGCCACGCGGGTGTGGCTGTTCCTCCGGCGCCGGAAATAGCGTTGCCGCGGGCGATCACCGGGCACTAAGGTCACGGGCGTGACGACCGGGTCGGCCTTGGGCCATGCACGAGTGAGGTTCCCGGCCCCGGCGTGAGCCCGGGGCGGGCGAGAGGCCCGCCGTACTCCTCCGCGTCTTTCCCTGCCGGCGCCCCTTCGCGGCGCCGCGTTCCAGCGGATCCCGAGAACCGGATCCCGTGAAGCGGATTCCAAGACCGGAGACTCACCACTGATGCATGTCCAGCTGAACCACACCGCCGTCTACGCGAGCGACCGGCACCTGTCCGCCGAGTTCATCGCCGCGATCCTCGGTCTGAAGGTCGGCGCCCCGTTCGGGCCGTTCCTGCCCGTCGATCTCGGCAACGGCGTGACGCTCGACTACTACGAGAAGCGGGACGAGCCGATCCAGCCGCAGCACTACGCGTTCCTCGTGCCCGAGGAGGAGTTCGACGCGATGATCGGCCGCCTTGAGACGGTCGGGGTGACGTACTACGCCGACCCCGCACACACCGAGACCGGCCGGGTCAACGACCTGTTCGGAGGGCGCGGGGCCTACTTCGACGATCCGGACGGCCACAACATGGAGATCATGACCAGGCCGTACGCCCGCCCCTGACGCACAGGGCAGGCCGGGCCGGGCCCACCGCTCGGGTGTGCCCGGCCCGCTCCGGGCTCAGCCCTGGA
>NZ_JBTYHB010000035.1:0-92823 GCF_054871485.1 Streptomyces sp. UC4497
GCCGTGGCTACCCCACGCGCGGCGAGCGGGGCACCCCCACGGCCGGGGGGGCGGGTGGGCGCCGGGCACTCAACCGATACCCACCACGGGGTGGGGGCGCGGCACCCGCCGCCCCCACCTCTTCGTAGAACTACAGGTGTAAGCAGAAGTCAGGTGCGCAGCAGGCGGGCGATCGCCTTCGTGGCCTCTTCGACCTTCTCGTCGATCTCTTCCCCGCCCTTGAGCGCGGCGTCGGCGACGCAGTGCCGCAGGTGCTCCTCCAGGAGCTGGAGCGCGAAGGACTGCAGCCCCTTCGTGGAGGCCGACACCTGCGTGAGTATGTCGATGCAGTAGACGTCCTCATCCACCATCCGCTGCAGGCCGCGGATCTGTCCCTCGATCCGGCGCAGCCGCTTGAGGTGCTCTTCCTTCTGGTGGTGGTACCCGTGAATGCCGCGGTCGTGGTCGGTCACGATCTCGGCCTTGTCCGGCACAGCCGGCTGTTCCGTCTGCGTCGCGTCAGTCGTCATCGTGTCCGTCCTCCCGTGAAATGCTATACCCCCTGCGGGTATATGATACCGGATTTTCCAAGGATCGTGCCGGTTCGTCCCGCCTCGGCCGGGCCCAGTGCTGATCACTGTGCCTGATGGGCGACACTGGGGAGACGCCGGTTAGCCGTGGCCGGATGATGCGCCTAGCATCAGCCTGACCGAATCCAAAGCACCCCGAGGACCCCACGTGCGCTTTCGTCTGACCCCCAGGGAGACGAGCTTCTACGACATGTTCGCCGCGTCCGCGGACAACATCGTCACGGGCTCGAAGCTCCTGATGGAACTGCTCGGGGCGGATTCCTCCGCCCGGGCCGAGATCGCGGAGCGGATGCGGGCAGCCGAACACGCCGGTGACGACGCCACCCACGCGATCTTCCACCAGCTCAACTCCTCGTTCATCACGCCGTTCGACCGCGAGGACATCTACAACCTCGCGTCGTCCCTGGACGACATCATGGACTTCATGGAGGAGGCCGTCGACCTGGTCGTCCTGTACCAGGTCGAGGAGCTTCCCAAGGGCGTGGAGCAGCAGATCGAGGTGCTGTCGCGCGCGGCCGAGCTGACCGCGGAGGCCATGCCCAACCTGCGCACGATGGACAACCTCACCGAGTACTGGATCGAGGTCAACCGCCTCGAGAACCAGGCCGACCAGATCCACCGCAAGCTGCTCGCCCAGCTCTTCAACGGCAAGTACGACGCCATGGAAGTCCTGAAGCTGAAGCAGATCGTCGATGTGCTGGAAGAGGCGGCCGACGCCTTCGAGCACGTGGCCAACACGGTGGAGACCATCGCCGTGAAGGAGTCCTGACCGGCTCATGGACACCTTCTCTTTGATCGTGACGATCGGCGTCGCGCTTGGATTCACGTATACGAACGGTTTCCACGACTCCGCCAACGCCATCGCCACTTCCGTCTCCACGCGTGCGCTGACGCCCCGTGCGGCGCTCGCGATGGCCGCGGTGATGAACCTGGCCGGTGCCTTCCTCGGCAGCGGCGTCGCCAAGACGGTGAGCGAGGGGATCATCGCGACCCCCGTCGGCGACAAGGGCATGGGCATTCTGTTCTCCGCCCTCGCCGGCGCGATCGTGTGGAACCTCATCACCTGGTACTTCGGGCTTCCCTCGTCCTCCTCGCACGCCCTGTTCGGTGGAATGGTGGGTGCCGCCCTCGCGGGCGGGACCACCGTCTACTGGTCCGGGGTGTGGGAGAAGATCGTCATCCCGATGTTCACGTCCCCGGTGATCGGCCTCGTCGTCGGTTACCTCGTGATGACGCTCATCATGTGGCTGTTCCGGCGGTCCAACCCGCACAAGGCCAAGCGCGGTTTCCGTATCGCGCAGACCGTCTCCGCCGCCGGTATGGCGCTCGGGCACGGCCTCCAGGACGCGCAGAAGACCATGGGCATCGTGGTCATGGCGCTCGTCATCGGCGGCCACGAGTCCTTCGAGGACCCGATTCCGGTGTGGGTCAAGATCGTGTGTGCGGTGATGCTGTCGCTCGGTACGTACGCCGGTGGGTGGCGGATCATGCGGACGCTCGGGCGCAAGATCATTGAGCTGGATCCGCCGCAGGGGTTCGCTGCCGAGACGACCGGTGCGTCGATCATGTTCGGGTCGGCGTTCCTGTTCCATGCGCCGATCTCCACGACGCATGTCATTACGTCGGCGATCATGGGTGTGGGCGCCACGAAGCGGGTCAATGCGGTGCGCTGGGGTGTTGCCAAGAACATCATCTTGGGGTGGTTCATCACGATGCCTGCGGCGGCGATTGTTGCTGCGGCGTCGTATGGGTGTGTGTATTTGGCGTTCGGTTAGGCGGTGTCGGGGGTGGGTGTTCTCGCCCCCGCCGCCCCTTCCCGTCCCGTCCCTGGGGGCTGCGCCCCCTAGCCCCCCGAAAAGATTGCGCAGTTCCCCGCGCCCCTAATAACAAAAGACACGTGAAAAGGCCCGCCCCTCTCGGGGCGGGCCTTTTCCTTGTCCCCGTGGTGGCACCGCCATGCAGCACCGCGGGGAGTCGGGGGTGGCTCAGCCGAAGCGGCCTGAGATGTAGTCCTCCGTCGCCTGGACGGACGGGTTGGAGAAGATGCGCTCGGTCTCGTCGATCTCGACCAGCTTGCCGGGCTGGCCGACCGCCGCGAGGTTGAAGAACGCGGTGCGGTCCGAGACGCGGGCCGCCTGCTGCATGTTGTGCGTCACGATGACGATCGTGAACTGCTCCTTGAGCTCGCCGATCAGGTCCTCGATCGCGAGCGTCGAGATCGGGTCGAGGGCCGAGCAGGGCTCGTCCATGAGGAGGACGTCGGGCTCGACCGCGATGGCGCGGGCGATGCACAGGCGCTGCTGCTGACCGCCGGAGAGGCCCGAGCCGGGCTTGTTCAGGCGGTCCTTGACCTCGTTCCAGAGGTTGGCGCCCTTGAGGGACTTCTCGACGACGTCGCTGAGCTCGGACTTCTTGTACTTGCCGTTGAGCTTCAGGCCCGCCGCCACGTTGTCGAAGATCGACATCGTGGGGAAGGGGTTGGGGCGCTGGAACACCATGCCGACCGTGCGGCGCACGGCCACCGGGTCGACGTGGGAGCCGTACAGGTCCTCGTCGTCCAGGAGCACCTTGCCCTCGACGCGGCCGCCGGGGGTGACCTCGTGCATCCGGTTGAGGGTGCGCAGGAAGGTCGACTTGCCGCAGCCGGACGGGCCGATGAAGGCCGTCACCGAACGGGGCTCGACGGTCATCGAGATGTCTTCGATCGCCTTGTGGGCGCTGTAGTAGGCGGTAAGTCCGCTTACGTCGATTCGCTTGGCCATAACTGCTTCCACTACTTCCGGTACGTCGCTGAGTTGGGGGTGCCGCGTCAGCGGCCGGCGCTCGGGGCCTTCCAGCGGGCTACGCCGCGGGCCGCGAGGTTGAGGATCATGATGAAGGCGATGAGGACGAGGGCCGCGGCCCAGGCGCGGTCGTACGCCGCCTGGCTGCCGCCGCTGCTCGCGTACTGCTGGTAGATGTACAGCGGCAGCGAGGCCTGCGGGCCTTCGAACGGGTTGCCGTTGATCAGCGGGTTGCCGAAGACCAGCAGCAGCACCGGGGCGGTCTCGCCGGCGATGCGGGCGACGGCCAGCATGACGCCGGTCGTGATGCCGCCGATCGACGTCGGCAGGACGACCTTGAGGATCGTGCGCCACTTCGGGACGCCGAGGGCGAGCGAGGCCTCGCGCAGCTCGTTCGGGACGAGCTTGAGCATCTCCTCGGTGGAGCGGACCACGACCGGGATCATCAGGATGGTCAGGGCCATCGCACCGGCGAAGCCGGAGAAGCCGAAGCCGAGGATCAGGATCCAGAAGGACAGGATGAACAGGCCCGCCACGATGGACGGGATGCCGGTCATCACGTCGACGAAGAACGTGACGGCCTTCGCGAGCTTTCCGCGCCCGTACTCGACCAGGTAGATCGCCGTGAGGATGCCGATGGGCACCGAGATCGCGGTGGCGATGCCGACCTGTTCCAGCGTGCCGAGGATGGCGTGGTAGATGCCGCCACCCTCCTGGTACGAGGTGACGAAGCCCATCGAGTGGGTCAGGAAGTACGGGTCGAGGACCTTGATGCCACGCGCGATCGTCTCGTAGACGAGGGACGCGAGAGGAACCACGGCGAGGATGAAGGCGACCCAGACGACGCTGGTCGCGAGGCGGTCCTTGGCCTGGCGGCCGCCCTCGACCTTGGCGGCGAGCGCGTACGAGACGAGGACGAACAGGAGGGCCGCGATCAGGCCCCACTGGATGCGGCTGGTGAGTCCGGCGCCGAGGCCGATGGCGCAGCCCGCGGCGACGGAGCCCAGGGCGACGGCCCAGGGGGCCCAGCGGGGCAGGCGCGCGGCGCTCAGCGTGCTCGGCGCCTTCTTGGGGGCCTGGGCGGGAACGGTTGCGTTGCTCATGCGTTGGCCCCCGAGTACTCCTTGCGGCGGGCGATGATCAGGCGGGCCGCGCCGTTCACCAGGAGGGTGATGACGAAGAGGACGAGGCCGGAGGCGATGAGGGCGTCGCGGCCCTGGTCGTTGGCCTCGGAGAACTTCGCGGCGATGTTCTGCGCGAAGGTGCCGCCGCCCGGGTCGAGCAGGCTGGTGTGGATCAGGAAGTCGGGGGAGAGGACCGTGGCGACGGCCATCGTCTCGCCGAGCGCGCGGCCGAGGCCCAGCATCGAGGCGGAGATGACGCCGGAGCGGCCGAAGGGGATCACCGACATCCGGATGACCTCCCAGCGGGTCGCGCCGAGGGCGAGGGCCGCCTCCTGGTGCATCAGGGGGGCCTGCCGGAAGACCTCGCGGGAGACGTTGGTGATGATCGGCAGGATCATGATCGCCAGCAGGATGCCCACGGTGAGCAGGGTGCGCGGGGCGCCGCCCTGGTAGTCGAGGACGCCGGTCCAGCCGAAGTAGTCGTCGAGCCAGTGGAACAGGCCGGTCATGTGCGGCACGAGGAAGAGCGCGCCCCACAGGCCGTAGACGATGGACGGCACGGCGGCCAGCAGGTCGATGACGTAGGCGATGATCCCGCTCAGCTTCTTCGGCGCGTAGTGCGTCAGGAAGAGCGCGATGCCGACGGCGATCGGGACCGCGATCACCATGGCGATGATCGAGGTGACGACCGTGCCGAAGGCGAGGACGGCGATGCCGAAGACGGGCGGGCTCGCGGTCGCGTTCCACTCGAAGGTCGTGAGGAAGTTGCCCTCGTTCTTCGAGAGGACCAGCGAGGCGCGGTAGGTCAGGAAGACCGCGATCGCGGCCATGATCACCAGGAGCAGGATGCCCGAGCCGCGCGAGAGGCCGAGGAAGATCCGGTCTCCGGGGCGGGTGGCGCCGCGGGCGGCGCGCTTCTGCTGGGCGGCCGAGGGGCGATCGGTGGGCGCCGGTGGTGGCGGTGGTGCTTGAGTGGTTATGTCCATGGGGTTCTCCGGTCTGCGAAGTCCCGTCCCTGGTAAGGGCGTTGAGAGCTACGGGGCTTCTGGCGGCGGTGCACCGGACGGTGCGGGCCGGCGGCCTCTCAGGACCGCCGGCCCGCACGCTGGGTCAGCTGATGCCCGCGACGGTCTCGCGGACCTTCTTGTTGATCTCGGTGGGGATCGGGGCGTAGCCCAGGTCGGCGAGGGCGGCCTGGCCCTCGTCGGAGGCCGTGTAGCCCAGGAAGGACTTGGTGGCGGCCAGGCTCTCCGCCTTGTTGCCCTTGTCGCAGACGATCTCGTACGTGACCAGGGTGATCGGGTAGGCGCCCGCGGCCTTGGTCGCGTAGTTCAGCTCCAGGGCGAGGTCCTTGCCGGTGCCCACGACCTTGGCGTCGGCGATCGCCTTCGTGGCGTTCTCCGTGGTGGCCTTGACGGGCTCGCCGGCGCCGGTGTCGATGTCGACGGTCTTCACGCCGTCCTTGGCGTAGGACAGCTCGACGTACGTGATGGCGCCGTCGGTCTGCTTCACCTGCTGGGCGAGGCCGGAGGAGCCCTGCGCGGACTGGCCGCCCTTGGCCTGCCAGGCCTTGCCGCCCTCGTACTTCCAGTCGCCGGGGGCGGCGGCCTTCAGGTACTTGGTGAAGTTGTCCGTGGTGCCGGACTCGTCGGAGCGGTGGAACGCCTGGATCTTGGTGGACGGCAGCTTGGCGTCCGGGTTCAGCTTCTTGATCGCCGGGTCGTTCCACTTGGTGATCTTCGAGTCGAAGATCTGCGCCAGCGTCTTGGCGTCCAGCGTCAGGTTGTCGACGCCCTGGACGTTGAACGCGACGGCGATCGGGCCGCCGACCATCGGCAGGTCGATGCCCTGGCCGCCCTTGCAGACCTTCTTCGAGGCGGCGACCTCTTCGGGCTTGAGCGCCGAGTCGGAACCGGCGAAGGCGACCTGGCCCTGGTTGAAGGCGGTGACGCCGGCGCCGGAACCGTCGGGCTTGTAGTTGAGCTGCACGTCGGAGCAGGCCTGCGCGTAGGCCTGGCGCCAGGCGTCTATGGCGTTGGCCTGGGCGGACGAGCCGATGCCGAGGAGCTGGCCCTTGGCGTCGTCGCACTTGATGTTGCCCGCCTTGGCGGCGGGGCTGGTGCCGCCGGAGCCGCCGCTCGTGTCGTCGGAGCCGCACGCCGTCAGCGCCAGGGCGCCGGAGACGGCGAGTGCACCGAGGGAGAGGGCACGGAGCCGGTTCTTGCGCTGAAGCTTCACCTTCGGATGTTCCTTCCAGGAGCCGCCGGCCTTCTCTGTCTCTGTGGCGGCGTGCGATCTGCGGAGGGTTCGTTCTCGGTCTCAGTTCTCAGTCGAGCGGTGGGCGGTTCCCGGGTGCCGGGGGCTCACCGCGTCGTAAGGCTGAAATTAGGCAGATCAGGTGAAGCGGCCGATGGGCGTGAGTGAACGCGGGGTGAACCTAAGCGGGCGGTGTGGTTAGGTCACGGTACGACTACGGAACGTGATCATCCGGTGGTGTGGAGGGCGTCCAGGGCGTCGAGCAGGGCGTCGACGAGGATGCGGTCCCTGGGCTGGGTGAGGCGGGCGCGGGCCTCGGAGGGTGTGAGCCAGGTGATGCGGTCGACTTCGCGGTTCGGCGTGAATGCGCCGGTTGTCGCCTCCGCGGCCCAGTAGCCGACCTGCTTGGGGCGGCCGTTCGCGAGGTAGCGGAGGGTGGGGAGCGCGGCGCCGGGTGCGCAGTCGTGGCCGGTCTCCTCGCGCACCTCGCGCAGGGCGCCGGCGAGCGCGTCCTCGCCGCGTTTCAGCTTTCCCTTCGGGTGCGACCAGTCGTCGTACTTGGGCCGGTGGACCAGGCAGATCTCAACTCCCTGGCCGCTGTGGTGCGTTGGCGTGCGGCGCCACAGGACGCAGCCTGCCGCGAGGATCGTCTGGGAGTCGTCCTGATGCACGGTCATGGGGTGCCCACCGTCTGTCGTTGCCATGCCTGTCCGAACGCGAGTCTGGCGGCCGCGACCTCGTGGCGCTGGTCGGCGTGGAGCACGCCGAGGGCATACGCGGTCGTGGGGGCGATGCGGGGGGTGCGGGCGGCGTGGGCCGCGGCGGCGGCGGCCTCCGCGGCGTCCCGGTGTGCGTTCAGGGCGTCGGCCGCTTCGAGGAGGCGGGCGTCGACGGGGGTGCTGGAGACGACCTCGCGCGCGTAGCGGTGCAGGCGCAGCAGGAGGCGTACGTGGTGCCAGGCGGCGTCGGCGTCCGGGCTGTAGGGGTGGCTGGTGTGGTGGAGGGTGGTGGCCGCTTCGGCGAGGCGGGAGCCGGCTTCCGCGGCGAGTTTCTCCAGGCCGGTGTCGGCGGTGGTGAGGGGGACGTCGCTGGCGAGTACGGCGACGTTGTCCGCGACCGCGTGGAAGCGGGCGGAGCCGAGGGCCTGGAGGGCGGTGCTGTGGGCCCTCGTGCGGGCGAGGGTGAGCTGGCGGTCCAGGAGGGCGGATGCCTTGGCGGCGCCGAGGGTGAGGGTTTCCCTTGCGGGGGGCGGGGTTTCGGTGTGCGGCGCCGGGGCGGGGGGCGTCGAATCGGCGCGCGGCGCCGGGGGCCGCCTTGCCCACCCTGCCGCCCCAGGCGGCAGATTGCCCAAGGCGGTGGGCGATTGGGCAGCGGGGAGGTCTGGGGGTGACGTCAGGGAGTGCAGGGCTGAGGCCAACCGGTCCAGGCGGGACGCATACGCGTGTTCGCGGGCCAATGTGCCGGACAGCCACGCCAGTTCGGGCCGCAGCGCGTCCGACCAGTCCGTGTCGAGGAGCGGGCGGAAGGTGTGCAGCGTCCCGCTGATGCGCCGCGCGGCACGCCGCAGCGCGCGGGCCGCGTCCGCCGTGTCGCCCGCCGCGCCGCTCTCGCGATGCTGCCGCAGCGAACGCAGGAACTCGGTGGCCTGGGAGCGGAGATAGCACCCCAGGACATCGACATCGTTCCCGCTCAGCCGCTCGCTGGACTCAAGGTGTCGCTGTGCCACGCCGGCGCCTCCGGGCGTCTATGAGCATCTCCTGTACGTTGCGCAGGGGGCGGCCGTCCGCGTCGGCGGAGTGCCGGGTCCAGTCGCCGTCCGGGCCCAGGTGCCAGGAGGCGGTGCCGTCGGACATCCCCGTTTCGAGCAGTCGGCTGAGCGCCGCGCGATGGGCCGGGTCCTCCACGCGGACCAGGGCCTCGATCCGGCGGTCGAGGTTGCGGTGCATCATGTCCGCGCTGCCGATCCAGACCTCCGGTTCGCCGCCGTTGCCGAAGGCGAAGACGCGGGAGTGCTCCAGGAAGCGGCCGAGGACCGAGCGGACCCGGATGTTCTCGGACAGGCCCGCGACGCCGGGGCGGACGGCGCAGATGCCGCGCACCCAGATGTCGACGGGCACGCCGGCCTGCGAGGCCCGGTAGAGCGCGTCGATGACGGCCTCGTCGACCATCGAGTTGACCTTGATGCGGACGTGCGCGGGGCGGCCCGCACGGTGGTGCTGGACCTCCTTCTCGATCCGCGTGATCAGGCCCGTACGAAGGGACTTGGGGGCGACGAGGAGGCGGCGGTAGGTCTCGCGGCGCGAGTAGCCGGACAGCCGGTTGAAGAGGTCGGAGAGGTCGGCCCCGACTTCCTGATTGGCCGTCAACAGGCCGAGGTCCTCGTACAGTCGGGCCGTCTTGGGGTGGTAGTTGCCCGTGCCGACGTGGCTGTACCTGACGAGCTGGTCGCCCTCCTGGCGTACGACGAGCGACAGCTTGCAGTGCGTCTTCAGGCCGACGAGACCGTAGACGACATGGCAGCCGGACTCCTCCAGCTTGCGGGCCCACTTGATGTTGGCCTGCTCGTCGAAGCGGGCCTTGATCTCGACCAGGACGAGCACCTGCTTGCCGGCCTCCGCGGCCTCTATCAGCGCGTCCACGATCGGCGAGTCGCCCGAGGTCCGGTACAGCGTCTGCTTGATGGCGAGCACGTCCGGGTCCGCGGCGGCCTGCTCCAGGAAGGCCTGTACGGAGGTGGAGAACGAGTCGTACGGGTGGTGGAGCAGCACGTCGTGGCTGCGCAGCGCGGCGAAGACGTCGGGGGCCGAGGCCGATTCCACCTCGGCGAGGTCGCGGTGGGTGCCCGCCACGAACTTGGGGTACTTCAGCTCGGGGCGGTCGATGCCCGAGAGGGAGAAGAGGCCGGTGAGGTCCAGCGGACCCGGCAGCGGGTAGACCTCGGCCTCGCTGATCTTCAGCTCCTTCACGAGGAGGCTGAGTATGTCCGAGTCGATGGTCTCCTCGACCTCGAGGCGCACCGGCGGCCCGAAGCGGCGCCGCATCAGCTCCTTCTCCAGGGCCTGGAGAAGGTTCTCGGTGTCGTCCTCCTCCACTTCGAGGTCCTCGTTCCGCGTCAGGCGGAACATGTGGTGCTCCTCGACCTTCATGCCGGGGAACAGCTCGCCCAGGTGCCGGGGCGCGGCGATGACGTCCTCGATGGGGACGTAGCGCTGGGGCGAGGCCTCCAGGAAGCGGGAGAGCAGCGGAGGAACCTTTACCCGGGCGAAGTGGCGGTGGCCGGAGACGGGGTTCGAGACGACGACGGCGAGGTTGAGGGAGAGCCCCGAGATGTACGGGAAGGGGTGCGCGGGGTCGACGGCCAGCGGGGTGAGCACCGGGAAGATCTGCTGCATGAACAGCGTGTAGAGCCGGGCCTGCTCCTTCTCCGTCAGCTCGTTCCAGCGCACGACGTGGATGCCCTCGTCGGCGAGGGCCGGGGCGACCTCGTCCTGGTAGCAGGCGGCGTGCCGGGCCATGAGCTCGCGGGAGCGGTTCCAGATCAGCTCCAGGACCTCGCGGGGCTGGAGGCCCGAGGCGGAGCGGGTGGCGACGCCGGTCGCGATACGGCGCTTCAGGCCCGCCACCCGGACCATGAAGAACTCGTCCAGGTTCGAGGCGAAGATCGCCAGGAAGTTCGCGCGTTCCAGGAGGGGGGTGCTGGGGTCCTCGGCGAGTTCCAGGACCCGCTCGTTGAACGCGAGCCAGCTGCGCTCGCGGTCCAGGAAGCGGCCCTGTGGGAGCTCCGCGCCCTCCTGGTTCGCGTAGTCCTCTTCGTAGTCGTCCGGGTCCGCGTCGATATCGGCGACGATGCCGGCGAGCTTCGCGGCGGCCAGGTCGTACTCGCCGCCGGCCACGGGATGTGGCCGGTGCGCGGCGAGCGACCCCACGGACGGCTGGGGCTGCGTGGCCGAGGGGGCCGGAGCAGTGTCGGTCGTCTGGTCCTGTGCGGCGTTCGGCTGGCTCATGGCCCCATTGTTCCGCCTGGACGCCGTCCGGGGCGCGCCGACGGCGTCGGAGTACGCGGGCGCGAGCGTGAGACCGCCTCGGTGGGCGGGCTCGGCGGGTTCGGGGGCGGGGGGCTGCATTCACCGAGCGTCGCAAGTCCGTCTGAATCGACGGTTACGGCGACATGACGTACGGGCTATGGCCGTGCGGCCCGCGGGGGCGGGGCCCGGGAATCCGGGGCCGGGGCCCCCGCTCGGGGTCAGCGGGTGCGGCGGCGCAGCAGCCAGAAGGCGGTGGCTGTGGCGGCGGCGGTGAGGGCGAGGACCAGGGTGGTCTCGACGAGCTGGAGGGGCCAGAAGTGGGACGGCGGATGGCCCTCGCGGTAGAAGCCCGTGACGTTGTGCGCCGTGAGGCACGCGCGGTCGTCCACGCACAGGGGATCGGAGATACGGGCCCCGGAGGCGGTCACCGCGCCTTCGGAGACCAGGGACCCGGCGAAGTACTGGTAGCCCTCGTTCACGTCCCCGGTCACCGTCACCGTGGGCCACAGCCGGTCGCGGACCGCGTCGAGCGCGCCGACCACCACGACCGTGGCGATCAGCGAGTACGTCGCCGCGGGCAGCGTGCGGCGCGTCAGGAGTGCCACCATCGCGCCGATGGCCAGGCCGAGCAGCGGCAGTGCCACGGCCGTCGGGCCGAGGACGTTGTAGAGCTGCGTCGACCCGTACCAGCGGTGGTCCGAGAGGCCCGGGGCCTCGGAGGCGACGAGGCGGCGCAGCAGCATCAGGATCGTGGTGCCGACGACGAGGAAGGCCGCGGGCAGCGCCAGCTTCGCGGCCAGCCAGCGCACCGGGGTCACGGACTGCGTCCACGCCAACTCCGCGGTGCCCCTGCTCAGTTCGCGTCCGATGAGCAGGCCGCCCGCGAACACGGCGACCGCCACGGGCACCACCGTGATCAGGTTGTCGGTGAGGGTGAGGACGTATTGATACGCGTCCGCGGTCGCGCCCTTCGCGGTGCAGCCGTTCGCGGTGGCCGGGTCGCAGTGTCCCGTGATGTCGAGCCCGGCCGTGCCGGGGCCCCACAGCCACAGGAGCAGCGCCGCCGTCACCGCGACGTAGGCGATCCACAGCCGGCCGGCGATGCGGTGCAGCCGCAGCACCGTCCAGGACAGGCCCGAGGGGAAGGTGGTGGTGGCGGCGCTCATGCGGCGACCTCCTTGGTGAGCGGCGTGACCGGCGGCTCGGGCTGGAATCGGCGCAGCACGAGGAACGCGGCGACGACGGCGAGCGCGGTGAGGCCGAGCAGGATGCCCGTCTCGGCGAGCTGGCGCGGCCAGTAGTCGGGGGAGGGGAGGTAGTGGCGGGTGAAGCCGGTGATGTCGTGCTGGTCGAGGCAGCGCTGGGTCATGCAGCTGGGGTCGCGGATCTCCGCCCCGGTGGAGGTGATCGCCTTGCTGTGCACGGGGATTTCCGGCTGCTGGTAACTGCCCTGGAGCGGCCAGGAGTTGGAGCGGAACGCGCCCACCAGGTACGTCACGATCCCGGCGAGGGCCGCGGCCGGCAGCGTCCGGCGCACCACAAGTGCGGCCAGCACGCCGATGGCCAGGCCGAACAGGGCGTTCGCCACCGTCGCGGGGCCCACGGAGAAGTTGAAGTCGCGCGGTCCGATGCCGGCGACGAGCAGATGGTTCCGGCCGTCCCAGACGAGGCGGTAGAGGATCACGACGAGCGTCGTGCCGACAGCGATGAGCAGCGCCGGTACGTAGAGCTTGGTGGCCAGCCAGCGGGCGGGGGAGACGGACTGGGTCCACGCCAACTGGGCGGTGCCCTGCTCCAGTTCGCGGGCGATCAGCGGGCCCGCCGCGAAGACGGCGATGGCGCACGCGGCGATCCGGGTCAGCGTCAGCGGATCGTAGAAGAGGGTGTCGAAGGTGGTGCCGACGAAGGGAAGGAAAGCGGAGAGCGCGCCCTGGAACGCGTTGTCCTGCGCGCCGCCGTAGCCGAGCTTGTCGAACGCCGCCTGGACGTCCGCGGAGCCGGGACCCCACAGCCACAGGAGCAGGCCGAGGCTGACCACCACGTAGCCGATCCACACCCACATCGCGCCGCGGTGCAGTCGCAGCACCGTCCACACCAGGCCGTCGGCTCCGGGCTTCGTGCGGCGCACGGTGGAGGGCTCGGCGGACTTGTTCATGGAAGGGGCGCTCATGCGGTCACCTCCGTCCGGCGCGGGCCCGCCGTGGTGCCCGGCGTGATCAGGGGCGGGGCGTCGGGCGAGCGGAGGTGGGCCAGGAGCAGCTCCTCCAGGGAGGGCTCCTGGACCTGCCAGCCCTCGCCGATCGGCCCGTCCCTGCGGATCAGGGCGGTGACGCCGCGGCCGGAGGCGCGGGACTCGACCACCGTGTGCGGGGCGAGGTCGCCGCGGCCCGTGACCAGGCTGTGCGCGCCGATCAGATCGTCGATGCCGCCGCCGAGCCGGATCCGGCCGCCGCCGAGCAGCAGCAGGTGGTCGCAGGCGTCGGCCAGTTCGGTCACGATGTGCGAGGACATCAGGACGGTCGTGCCGTGCTCGGCCGCGTCCGCCATCAGCGTGCCCATCATCTCGTGCCGCGCCAGCGGGTCGAGGTCGGCCATCGGCTCGTCGAGCAGCATCAGCTCGGGGCGCTTGCCGAGGGCGAGGGCGATCGCGACGCGGGTGCGCTGGCCGCCCGAGAGCGAGCGGATCTTCGCCTTCGGGTCGAGCTCGCCCTGCTCGACGATCTTCGACGCGTACGCCGCGTCCCAGCGCTCCGGGTTGAGCGCGGCGCCCACCTGAAGGGTGTCCGCGACGGACAGCTGGGGGTACAGGGGCTTGCCCTGGGCGAGGTAGGAGACCTTCGCGCGGTGCGTACCGGGGGCGGCGCCGAGCACCGAGATGCTCCCCGAGGTGGGACGCGACAGTCCGGCCGCGATGGTCAGCAGCGTCGACTTGCCCGCCCCGTTGGGCCCGACGAGCGCGCTGATCCGGCCCTCGGGCAGCCGGAACGAGCAGTCGTCCAGGGCCGCCGCAGCGCGCCTTCCGTAGCGCTTGACGAGGCCGTTCGCCTCGATGGCCGTGCTCATGAAGTCCCCTTGGTCATGGTGCCGAAATGCGCCTCCAGGGCGCTGCCGAACAGGGCCTCGACGTCCTCGCGGTCGAGGCCCGCCTCCTTCGCCCTGCCCGTCCAGTCCTCGAGCTCCGCCCTCAGTGGTGAGTCGCCGGAGCCGGAGCCGGAGCCGAGCGTCGCGCGGACGAACGTGCCGAGCCCGCGGCGGGCCTCGACGAGTCCGGAGCGCTCCAGCTCGCGGTATGCCTTCAGCACGGTGTTCGGATTGATCGCCGTCGCCTCGACGACCTCGCGGGCCGTGGGCAGCTTGTCCCCGGGCTCGAGCAGTCCGAGCCGCAGTGCGTGCTCGGTCTGGTGGACGATCTGGAGGTAGGTGGCCACGCCGGTGTGGCGGTCGATGCGGAATTCGATGACCGGTTCCTGAGCCACGGCGTACCCCCTTTCACTAATCAAGTAGTGAAAGGGTGATGCAAGAGAGGGGGCGGCGTCAAGCGACGCCGCCCCCTCATCTCCGTCCAGGTCTCCGTCCGGCCGGGAAAACCCCAGGTCAGGAGCTTGGAAGTGTCAGAAAATGTCGGAGAGTCAGGACTCCGTCCGGTACATCAGGTCCGTCTCGTACGTAGTGAAACCGAGCCGCTCGTACACGCTCACCGCCGCCTTGTTGTCGGCGTCGACGTAGAGCATCGCCGTCGGGAGACCGGCCGCCGCGAGGTGGCGCAGGCCCGTCGCCGTCAGCGCCTTGCCGAGGCCGCCGCCCTGGCCCGCGGGCGCCACCCCGACGACGTACACCTCGCCGAGCTGCTCCTGCGCGTGCACCTTCGTCCAGTGGAAACCGACCAGCTCGTCGCCGCGGAAGGCCAGGAAGAAGCCCGCCGGGTCGAACCAGGGCTCCGCCTTGCGGTCGTCCAGGTCGCGCTGCGTGAGGGAGCCCTGCTCGGGGTGGTGGGCGAACGCCGCCGCGTTCACCGCGAGCCACGCCGCGTCGTCCTGGCCGGGCACGAACGTACGGATCCGCACCCCGGCCGGCAGGACCGGCTCCGGGAGTTCGAGGTCCTTCAACGGCCGCCGCATCTGGCGCAGTTCGCGGAACAGGGTGAGGCCGAGCACCTGCGCGAGATGCCGCGCCGCGCTGTGCCCGCCGTGCGCCCACACCCGCAGCCGCTTCCCGGAGGCGGCGAGCAGCGCGGCGCCGAGCGCCCGCCCGTGTCCGTGCCCCCGGTGCGCCGGGTGCACGACCAGCTCGGCGGCCGGGGCCTCGACGGGGTCGGTGTCCTCCAGCTGCGCGTAACCGGCCAGCTCGTCGCCGACGCCGAGCAGCAGGTGCCGTACGCCCTCCCGCTCCCCTCCCCGCAGTTGCAGCCGGCCCTGCTCGGACACGGCCTGCTGGCCGTCCGTGCGGGCGGCCTCGGTGAGCAGGTCGAGCACCTTGGTGGACTGCTCGGGGGACAGGGTGGTCAGGGTGTCGATCCGGCGGCCCGAGGCGGTCGGATCACTGGTGGGGGCGGGGTCCGTGGTCATGGATACGAGGGTAGACCGGGGGTGTGGTCCCGCCCCGTTGCCCGTCGTGCCGCGGGTGGGCTCCGCCCGGGGCGGGGGTCTGGTGCGCGGCACCGGTCCTACGCCGCGGGGCTCTGCCCCGGACCCCGCGCCTCAAACGCCGGCGGGGCTGGATTGGCTCACCCGGGCTGGATTGGCCCACCACCCCAACCCCCTGTCGCGCTACGCGCGTTGACTCTAGGCTGCCTCCACATCAACGGTCGTCGCACCGCACCCCAGGGGGGACCCACATGCACATAACCACCAAGAGACCCCGGCGCCGCCTGCGTGCGGCCCTCGCGGGTGCTGCCACCCTCGTCACCGCGGGCGCGCTGATGGCCGCGCTGCCCGCCGGAGCGGTGCCGCAGAAGGGCGCGTCGGCTGGGCGGTACCAGGACGTACAGCTGCTGTCCTTCAATGATTTCCACGGGAACCTGGAGCCGCCCGCCGGGTCCTCCGGGCAGGTCACCGAGGAACAGGCCGACGGCACCACCAAGAAGATCGACGCGGGCGGCGTCGAGTATCTGGCGAGCTCTCTGCGCAAGGCCCGCCAAGGGCACCCGTACAGCGTCACGGCCGCCGCGGGCGACCTGATCGGTGCCAGCCCGCTGCTGTCGGGCCTGTTCCACGACGAGCCGACCGTCGAGGCCATGAACAAGCTGGACCTGGACGTGACCTCGGTCGGCAATCATGAATTCGACGAGGGCGCCGGGGAGTTGGCGCGGCTGCAGAAGGGCGGCTGTCATCCGAAGGACGGCTGTTACGAGGACGGCCGCACCTTCGAAGGCGCCGACTACCCCTACCTGGCCGCGAACGTCACCGACGAGAAGACCGGCAAGCCGGTCCTCGCCCCCTACTGGGTGTGGAAGCACAAGGGCGTGAAGGTCGGCTTCATCGGCGTCACCCTCGAAGGCACGCCGGACATCGTGTCGGCCGAGGGCGTCAAGGGGCTGAAGTTCCACGACGAGATCGAGACCGTCGACAAGTACGCGAAGATCCTCGACAAGCAGGGCGTGAAGTCGATCGTCGCGCTGGTCCACGAGGGCGGCGCCCCGGCCTCGGCCTCGTACAACTACGACTGCGACACGGGCGGCGCGGGCAGCGGCATCTCGGGCCCGATCGTCGACATCGCCAAGGGCGTCACGTCGAAGGTCGACGCCCTGGTCACCGGGCACACCCACAACGCGTACGCGTGCACGATCCCGGACCCGGCCGGCAAGCCGCGCATGGTCACTTCCGCGTCCTCGTACGGGAAGCTCTACACGGACACGACCCTGACGTACGACCGTGCCACCAAGGACGTCGTCCGTACGTCGGTGAAGTCGCCGACCTCCGAGAACCACGTCGTCACGCGGACGCAGCCGAAGGCCGCCGACATGACGGCGCTGATCGGACGGTGGAACAAGCTGGCCGCGCCGGTCGCGAACCAGCCCGTCGGCTACATCTCCGCCGATGTTCCCGGCCGGGGCACCACCAACCCCGAAGCACCGCTCGGCGATCTCATCGCGGACGCCCAGCTGGCGCACGCCAAGTCCCTTGACCCCAAAGCCTCTCTGGCCCTGATGAACCCGGGCGGGATCCGCTCCGACCTGGTGTTCAAGGCGAGCGGGAGCGAGGGCGACGGCGTGGTGACGTACGGCGAGGGCTTCGCGGTGCAGCCGTTCAGCAACACCGTCAATCTGGTCGATCTGACCGGAGAGCAGCTCGTCACCGCCCTCAAGCAGCAGGTCAGCGGGGCGAACGCGGCCTCGCCGAAGATCCTTCAGCCCTCGGCGGGACTCGCGTACACGCTCGACATGACCAAGGCGGGGGCCGACCGGGTCGTCACCGACTCGATCAGGCTGAACGGGGCGGCCATCGACCCGGCCGCCACCTACC
Organism: Streptomyces sp. UC4497; assembly: GCF_054871485.1. Classification (NCBI taxonomy): domain Bacteria; kingdom Bacillati; phylum Actinomycetota; class Actinomycetes; order Kitasatosporales; family Streptomycetaceae; genus Streptomyces; species Streptomyces sp. UC4497. The sequence goes on from NZ_JBTYHB010000035.1 coordinate 17,219, forward strand.
GCGTCGCGATGAACTCCTTCCTCGCGGGCGGCGGCGACGGCTTCGCGGCGCTCGGGGCGGGGAAGAACCCGCTGGTCGGAAGCGATGACCTGAAGGCGTTCAACGACTATCTGACCGCCAACTCGACGGCCTCGAACCCGATCGCGCCGCCGAAGGCGGACCGCATCACGATCGTCAAGTAGCCGAAACAAAGCTTGCATTGGGGTGGCCTACGGTTGAACAGTGGGTCACCCCACCCTTGTGAAGGATGTTTGTGCGATTGGTGGGGGTGTGTGATGGAATCGGCCGATGCGTACCCCCCACCGCATGGCCGACGACCCCATAGCCGACGACTACATATATGACGAGCGCGCAGCGGACGAGCACGCAGCGTTCGACGACTGGTTTGATGGCGGGGCGGAGGATTCGGTTCCACCCGACCACAGGCGAGGCGGCCGGCGCAGGCGCCGCAGCCGTCTGGCCGGGCTCTCCTTCGCGCTCAAGGGCGTGATCGCGATTCTTGTCCTGTGCGGATTCCTCGCCCTGGCCGACCGCTGGGCGGTGCTCTACGCCGAGAACAAGGCGGCGCAACAGATCAAGAAGCAAATGAAGTTGACGGCCGCGCCCGAGGTGGAGATCGGCGGCTTCCCGTTCCTCACGCAGCTCGCCGACCGCCGCATCCACGAGCTGAAGGTGACCGTCCCCGACGTCGCCGCCGACCGCGTCACCCTCGCCAAGGTCTCCGCGACCGCGCACAACGTACGCATCAAGGGCTCGGGCCCCACCGACATCAGTGGCGCCTACGCCGACGCGATCCAGGGCGAGGTGCTGCTCAGCTTCGCCGACCTGAACAGGGAACTGGGCTCGTCCCAGGTCACGTTCAGCGGGCACGGGAAGAACAAGGTGCTCGCGCGCGGCACCCTGCCCGTCGCCGGGCACGACGTGAAGGTGCGGGCGGACGCGAACATCCAGCGGCTCGGCGCGTCCGGGATCTCCACCGACATCGACAACATGAGCCTCGCCATCGGCGACCTCGCCACCTACCGCCCCGGCACCCGCTCCTCCGAGGGCCTGCACCTCACGCGCTCCTCCGTGGACAAGCTCACCAAGCAGGCCGACAAGGCGCGGCAGTTGCTCGCCGTCCCCGCGGTGGTCAAGCGTCTCGGAGTGCCGGACAGCGCGGTGCAGCAGGCGCTGAACAGCGACGCGAAGCTGCGCGAGCTGACGGGGACGCCGCGCTTCGTGAAGCAGCTGATGGGCACGAACCTGATCGACATCGCGCTCGCCCACCCCGCGATCCTGAAGAAGCTCGGCCTCGACCCGGCGCTGCTCGACGGCCTCACCCGCCTCACCCGGCCCGAACTGGCCGACCGCCTCTCCCTCGCCTTCCGGCTGCCGAAGCTGCCGGGCGACGACGGATACGTGCGGTTGCAGGACGTGACCGTGGAGAAGGAAGGGATCCGGGTCGACCTGTCGGGCGGCGGGCTCTCCGTCGGCAAGTGACCGACAGGACTCGGGTCCGCTACGGAATCTCCGGCGGCGGCGTCGGCGCTCCCGGCAGGACCAGCGTGGCGATCGTGCCGCCGCCGTCCGCCGCCGAGAGCGCGACATGGCCGCCGCTGGCCTCGACCGTACGCGCCACGATCGACAGGCCGAGCCCCGAACCCGGCAGGGCGCGCGCGGTCGGCGAGCGCCAGAACCGGTCGAAGACGTACGGGAGTTCATCGTCCGGGATGCCGGGGCCGTGGTCCCGCACGGTGAGCGTGCCGCGCATCAGGCGGACCTCGACGCGGCCGTTTACCGGGCTGAACTTCACGGCGTTGTCCAGCAGGTTCACGACCGCCCGCTCCAGCGCCGCCGGCTCGGACCGTACGTACCAGGGGGCCAGCTCCGCGTCGAAGACCAGCTCGGGGCCGCGCAGCCGGGCGCGCTCGATGGCGCTGCGCACGGTGTCGTGCAGCGAGACCACCTTCAGCGGCCCCTCCGCCCCGGTCAGTCCCGTACGCGACAGCTCCTGAAGGTCGCCGATGAGCGCGGCCAGCTCCGTCATCTGCGCCTTCAGCGAGGCCATCAGCGCCTTGCGGTCCTCCGCCGGGATGGTGCGGCCCGTCTCCTCGATCCGGGTGAGCAGTTCGATGTTGGTACGCATCGAGGTCAGTGGCGTCCGCAGCTCGTGACCCGCGTCGGCGATGAGCTGCTGCTGGAGCTCGCGGGAGCTTGCCAGCGAGGCGTTCATCGCGTTGAACGAGGCCGCGAGCCGTGCGATCTCGTCGTCCCCCTCGACCGGGATCCGGACCGTGAGGTCCTCGGTCCTGGCCACGTGCTCGACGGTCTCGGTGAGCTGGTCGACGGGCCGCAGCCCGGTGCGGGCGATCCACAGCCCGGCGGCGGTGGAGCCGAGTACGCCGATGCCGCCGACGAGGAGGAGGACCCAGGCGAGGGTGGTGAGGGGCTTGGTGACCTCGTCGAGGGGGCTCGCGATGGAGACCGCGACGTCGCCGATCCGCTGGTTGTTGTCGGTGTCGACGACCGGGACGGTCAGGACGCGCATGGCCTGCCCTTCCGCGTCGTCCGTGGTGTGCAGCGCGTTGTCCTGGCTGCCGGACGCCACGGCCAGGTCGGAGGACTGCACGGGGATCTCGGTGTCGTCCGGCGAGGTGCAGACGCGGCCGTCGCTGTAGACGACCTGAACCGTCGGGCCCGGCAGGCCGCGCAGCCTGGCGTCGTTGTTGCAGGTGGTGGCGATCGCGGACACCTGGCCCTTGCTGACCGTGCTGATCTGGTGCCGCAGGTCCTTGTCCAGCTGCGAGTACAGCTGGCCGCGCGTGATGAACCAACACGTCACCGCCACCGCGGCCACCGCGGCAGCCACCGCCACCGCGACGAGCAGCGCGATCCGCGACCGCAGCGGCAGGGACGTCAGCCGCCGTACGACCTTGTTCACTCGCCGGTCCCGTCCGATCGCAGCACGTATCCCACACCCCGCACCGTGTGCACGAGGCGCGGTTCGCCGCCTGCCTCGGTCTTGCGCCGCAGGTACATCACGTACACGTCCAGGGAGTTGGAGGACGGCTCGAAGTCGAAGCCCCAGACTGCCTTGAGGATCTGCTCGCGGGTGAGGACCTGGCGCGGGTGGGCCAGGAACATCTCCAGGAGCGTGTACTCGGTGCGGGTCAGCTCGACCGCGCGCCCGCCGCGCGTGACCTCGCGGGTCGTCAGGTCCATGCGCAGGTCGGCGAAGGTGAGGGCGTCGGAGTCGTCGCCGCCGTCGTCGGACGCGGACGCGTACGAGCTGCGGCGCAGCAGGGCCCGTACCCGGGCGAACAGTTCGTCGAGCTCGAACGGCTTGACCAGGTAGTCGTCGGCGCCCGCGTCGAGGCCCGTGACGCGGTCGCCGACCGTGTCACGGGCGGTGAGCATGAGGATCGGGGTGGTGGATCCGGTGGCGCGCATCCGGCGGGCGGCGGTCAGGCCGTCCATGCGGGGCATCTGGATGTCGAGGACCACCAGGTCGGGGCGGTACGCGGCGACCTTCTCCAGGGCGTCGGCGCCGTCGACCGCGACCTCGGTGGCGTAGCCCTCGAAGGCGAGGGAGCGCTGGAGCGCCTCCAGTACCGCGGGCTCGTCGTCGACGATGAGGATGCGGTGCGGTTCGCCTTCGGCGGGGCTCATGGTCAGGGTTTCCTGTCGGTGGGTACGGGTGGGTGGTCGGCGCTTCTCAGCCTCGCACGGCCACCCGGGATGTGGCGTCAGCTGTCGGCGCCGCCGGCTCGCAGCGTGTCCAGGTCGGCCTTGACCGTGTTGATGGGGATGGCGAAGCCGAGGCCCACGCTGCCGTTGCTGGATGACGATGTGGAGGAGTCCGAAGAGGACGAGTACATCGCCGAGTTGATGCCGACGATGTTGCCGTTCATGTCGATGAGCGCGCCACCGGAGTTGCCGGGGTTGAGCGACGCGTCCGTCTGAATGGCCTTGTACGTCGTCTTGGACGAGCCGGTGTCGCCGTTGAACTCCTGGCCGCCGTACTCGAACGGCCACTGGCCGCTCCCGCCGCCCTGCTGTTGCTGCTGCTGTCCCTCGTCGGTGGAGACGGTGACGTCACGGGCGAGCGCGGAGACGATGCCGCTGGTCACGGTGCCGGTCAGGCCCTCGGGTGAGCCGATCGCGACGACGTCGTCGCCGACCTTGACGCCCTCGGAGTCGCCGAGCGTCGCGGCCTTGAGGCCCGAGGCGTTCTTCAGCTTGATGAGCGCGAGGTCCTTCTTCGCGTCGGTGCCGACGACCTCCGCCGTGTACGTCTTGCCTTCGCTCGTCGAGACCTTGACGGAGGAGGCGCCGGACACGACGTGGTTGTTGGTGACGATCTCGCCGTCGCTCGTGATGATCACGCCGGAGCCGGTCGAGGAGCCGGAGCCGAGCGTCGCGTTGATCTCGACGATCGACGGGCTGACCGCCTCCGCGACGCCGGACACGGTGCCCTTCTTGCTGCTGGGCACCACCGTGGTGCTGGTGGAGGACGAGGCCGTGTTGGAGCCGGTGAGTTCCTGGAAGCCGTACGCGGTGCCGCCGCCGACGGCCGCCGCCGCGATCGCCACCGCCGTGATGAGCCCGGCCGGTCCGCGCAGCCGCTTCTTCTTCGGGCTGCCGTGCTGCGGCTGTTCGTGCTGCGCCTGCTGCTCGTGCTCGTGGCGCGGCTGCTCGTGCGTCTGCTCGGAGAGCACCACGCCCGGCAGGTACGGGGGCTGCGGAGGATAGGCCTGGGAGTCATCGCCGCTTCGGCGGTAGGTCTCGGTCATGGCACCAAGCCTGTGGCGCGTACATGAGAGCCGGCTGAGTACGTCCTGAGAGTCCCAGCAGAACCCTGTTTGCCCGAAGTAAAGACGGGTCGGTGGAGCCTACGGGCAGCCGCAGGACTGCCGGACGACCAGCCGCGAGGGGAACAGCTTCAGCCGCTCGCGCCGCGACCCGGCCACCCGCAGCGAGTCGTCCAGGACTAGGTCCACGGCGGCGCGCGCCATCGCGGGCCGGTCCGAGGCGACGGTGGTCAGCGGCGGATCGGTGAGCCCCGCCTCCTTCACGTCGTCGAACCCGGCCACCGCCAGCTCGCCCGGCACGTCGAGGCGCAGCTCGCGCGCGGCCCGCAGCACACCGATGGCCTGGTCGTCCGTGGAGCAGAAGATCGCGGGCGGCCGGTCGGGCCCGGCCAGCAGGTCGAGCGCCACCTTGTAGGCGTCGTAGCGGTTGTACGGCGCCTCGAAGAGCCGGCCGTCGATGGACCGACCCGCCTCCTTCATGGCGCGGCGCCAGCCCTCGACGTGGTCGGAGACCGGGTCGCCGACGGAGGGGGTGTCCGCGGTGCCGCCCAGGCAGGCGACGTACTCGTGGCCGTGCTCCAGGAGGTGCCGGGTGGCGAGCTGGGCGCCGCCGACGTCGTCGGTGACGACCGCGACGTCGTCGATCGCCTCGGGCCGCTCGTGCAGCAGCACGACGCGGGCGTCCCAGGCCTCGATTTCGTTCGCCGCCAGGTCGTTGAAACCGTGCGAGACGAGGATCAGTCCTGAGACCCGCATGCCGAGGAACGCGCGCACATAGTGGACCTCACGGTCGGGCGTGTAGTCCGAGTTGCCGACCAGGACCATTTTTCCGCGCTCCGCCGCCGCCTGTTCGACGGCGTGCGTCATCTCCGCGAAGAACGGCTGGCGCGCGTCCGGCACGATCATGCCTATGAGGTCGGTCCGCCGCGAGGCCATGGCCTGGGCGACCCGGTCGGGCCGGTACCCCAGCTCCTTGATCGCGGCGAGCACCCGCTCGCGCGTGGCCGGGGCGACCGGCCGGGGTCCGTTGTTGATCACGTAGGACACGACGGCGGTCGAAGTACCCGCCAGTCGCGCCACATCGTCCCGAGTCACCTTGGCCACGCGCGGAGTCTACGCGGATGGACCACCCTCTGGGCAGGGCGTGAGCCCCTCCGCTAACGGCGCACGGGGGCCGGGCGGCCCACTCCGTCCACGGGGGACGGAACCTTGTCCGTGTTTTCTGCGGTATCCGCCTTGTTCGAGGCCGCGGCCCGCTGCTCGGCCTGCTGTTCCGCCTGCTTCTCGGCCCGCGCCTCGGCGTTCTTCTCCGCCTTCTTCTCCGGCTTCTCCGGAGTGACGAAGCGGTAGCCCACGTTGCGTACGGTGCCGATGAGCGACTCGTGCTCGGGCCCGAGCTTGGCCCGCAGCCTTCGCACGTGGACGTCCACGGTCCGGGTGCCGCCGAAGTAGTCGTAGCCCCAGACCTCTTGGAGCAGCTGGGCGCGCGTGAACACGCGGCCGGGGTGCTGCGCCAGGTACTTCAGGAGCTCGAACTCCTTGAAGGTCAGGTCGAGGACCCGGCCCTTGAGCTTCGCGCTGTAGGTCGCCTCGTCCACCGACAGATCACCGTTGCGGATCTCCATCGGGGAGTCGTCGGTGACGATCTGCTGCCGGCCCATCGCGAGCCGGAGCCTGGCCTCGACCTCCGCGGGTCCCGCGGTGTCCAGGAGTACGTCGTCGATGCCCCAGTCCGCGGTGACGGCCGCGAGGCCGCCCTCCGTCACGACGAGCACCAGCGGACAGCCGGGCCCCGTCGAGCGGAGCAGCTGACAGAGGCTGCGGACCTGCGGGAGGTCCCGGCGGCCGTCGATGAGGATGACATCGGCACCTGGGGTGTCGACGAGTGCGGGGCCCTCCGCCGGAGCCACTCGCACGTTGTGCAGGAGCAGGCCGAGAGCGGGGAGCACCTCCGTCGACGGCTGAAGGGCATTCGTAAGGAGCAGCAGAGAACTCATCGCCGCCCACCTGCCTGGGTCGTCATACGTTCGTGCACGGTTCGCTCGCCCATAACGTCTGGTTCCTCCTCGGGTCCCTACGAGGACGTTTGCGGCACTGCTTCGTACTGGCAGGAGACCCCGCGCCCTGGGGTCTGACCTGCTGTTTTGCCAGTGTTTTCGGGGCGTCGTATACAACGCCCCTGAAAGCACAAAAGGACCCGGGGGCTGCATTGCCCGAGTCCTCTTCCCAGCAGAATAGCCCACATGAGTTGGGGTCCGGCAGGTGACAAGCGTGGATCTTCTGTGTGGCCCATCACTGAACGGAGACAGCGCGTGATGCTCCGGACACGCGACGGAGTCGCCATCGACGCCTCCTACGAGCCCGGTCCGGGCGGCCCCGAGGCCCCGGCGATCGTGCTCGCGCACGGCTTCACCGGAGATCTGGAACGGCCCCATGTGCGCCGCGCGGCAGGGGTGTTCGCGCAGCGTGCGGCCGTGGTCACGTTCTCGTTCAGGGGGCACGGACGGTCCGGCGGGCTGTCCACGGTCGGCGACAAGGAAGTGCTCGATCTCGCGGCGGCGGTCGAATGGGCGCGCTCGCTCGGCCACGCGCGCGTGGTGACGGTCGGCTTCTCCATGGGCGGCTCCGTGGTGCTTCGGCAGGCCGCGCTGCACAGGGGGCGCACGGAAGCGCACGTTGACGGGGTCGTCGCGGTGAGCGCCCCCGCCCGGTGGTTCTACCGCGGCACGGCCCCGATGCGGCGGGTGCACTGGGCGGTGACCCGGCCCGCGGGGCGCCTGGTCAGCCGCTACGGGCTGCGCACACGGATCCACCCGTACGACTGGGACCCGGTCCCGCTCTCCCCGGTCGAGGCGGTCCCGCTGCTCGCGCCGACCCCGCTGCTCGTGGTGCACGGCGACCGCGACCCGTACTTTCCCGTCGACCACCCCCGGATGCTGATGGGTGCGGCGGCCGACGGTGGCGCGGAGCTGTGGCTCGAAGCGGGGATGGGCCACGCGGAGAACGCGGCGAGCGACGAGCTGATCGAGCGGATCGGGGCGTGGGTCGCGGCGAAGCTTGCCGCACAATAGGACGCCGCACACAGAGCAGTACCGAGAGAGCAGAGCGGGACCGGGAGGAGTCGGGATGGCGCAGGGCACGATCCGCTTCTGGGCGGCGGCCAAGGCCGCCGCCGGCGTCGCCGAGGAGCCGTACGAGGCCGAGACCCTGGCGGCGGCGCTGGACACGGTGCGCACGCGGCACCCCGGCGATCTCGTCCGGGTCCTCCAGCGCTCCTCGTTCCTGGTCGACGGGGATCCGGTCGGGACCCGCGGCCATGAGACGGTACGGCTTGCCGAGGGCGGCACGGTCGAGGTGCTCCCGCCGTTCGCAGGAGGATGACACCCCGATGAGCAACAACCAGCAGTACCCGTACCAGTACGACCCTCAGTACGGGACGCAGTACGACGCGTACGGGCAGCCGCAGCAGTACCAGGCCGAGGCCACGCAGCAGTGGGAGGGCAGTACGTGGGACACCCAGGTGCAGCCGCAGGGGTACGAGGGGCTGCCGCCTCAGCAGCAGTGGTCGTACGAGGCTGTGCCGCAGGGGCCTGAGACGGGGCCTGCCCCGCAGGTGCCGGAGGCGCCCACCGCGCGGGGCTCTGCCCCGGACCCCGCGGGCTCTCGTCCCAGTGCGGGGCTTGAAGCGGCCACCGCCGCCCAGCGCGCCCGCGCTGAGGGCCGGTCGCCCATCATCGAGCCCGGGCTGCAGCCCGCCGCGCTCACCGCCGTGCTTGCGCTGTTGCTCGCCGGTGGTGCCGCCATCGGGTCGTACGCGCTTCTCGTGCCGTTGGTGTTGCTGCAGGCGGTCACCGCCGCGGGGTGGTTCCGGCTCAACGGGATGTGGCCCGCCCGCCAGGGCATCGCGCTCGCCTTCATGGGCGGTGTCGTCGCGGACATCGCGCTGCTCGTGGCCGGCCGCGACAACGGCCCCGCCGCGATCCTCGGCACGCTCGGCGTCTGGGTGCTGCTCACCCTGGTCCTCCAACTCCGTTCGCACGCCGACCCCGACGAGCGGATGTACGGCCTGATGGCGACGGTCGCCTCGGCGGCGCTCGCGATCGTGGCGACCGGACATCTGGCGGCCGAGCCCGACGCGGTGACGGTCGGCGGTGTGGCCGTGGCGGTCGCGATCCTGGCCCGCGCGCTGCCGCTGCCGACTGTCGTGTCCGTCGTCGTCGCGCTGCTCGCGGCCACCGGTGCGGGGATCGCCGCCGGCGGTATGACGGACCTGGGGTCGGGCGGTGCCTTCCTCGGCCTCGGCGCGGGCGCCTGCGCCGTCATCGGCCATCGGGTCGCGTCGTACGACTACCCGTCGCGCTTCGTGCACATGACGGCGGGTGTGGCGCTTCCGCTGGCCGCTGCCGCACCGGCGGTGTGGTTGCTGGGCCGCGCCCTGGGCTAGCGGTCGTCCGGCGCGGTTCGCGTACCCTCCGGGCCATGCGCGCACTGCGAATACTGCTCATATTTGTCGTCGTCATCGGCGGCCTCTTCGTCGCGGCCGACCGCATCGCGGTCCACTTCGCCGAGAGCAAGGCCGCCGACAAGATCCGCACGAGCGAGGGGCTCGGGCAGACCCCCGACGTGTCGATCAACGGCTTCCCGTTCCTGACGCAGGTCGCGGGCGGCACCCTGGACGACGTCGAACTCGGCATCCAGGACTTCGAGGCGAAGAGCGGCAAGAGCGACGCCGGCATCCGTATCGCGGACCTCAAGGCCGAGATGCACGGCGTGAAGTTCAACAGCAGCTACAGCTCCGCCACCGCCGACTCGGCCACCGGCACCGCCCGTATCGACTACACCGAGCTCCTCAAGGCCGTGAAGAAGGAGGGCCCGGCGCAGGTCGCCCCCGGCGTCACCGCGTGGATCGACGGGCTCTCGTACGCCGGTGACCACAAGGCCAAGGTCACGGTCGCGATCAAGACCCCGCTCGGCACGGTGCGGCCCACGGTGCGCAGCACGATCGACGTCGACGGCGGCAAGGTCTCCGCGCACGCCGACAGCCTGCCGGACGTGAGCGCGTTCCGGCTGGCGGAGGGCCCGATCCGAGGCGTCATCGACTTCCAGCAGGCGCTCGACGACCTGCCGGCCGGCATCAAGCTCGACCGGGTGCAGGCCGTCGACAAGGGCATCGAGATCACCGTGAAGGGTTCGGACCTCGACCTGGTCGGGTAGGCCCGGGGAGATGCCGAAACGGGCCGGGGACAGCGCCGGTCCGAACTGCGAGACAACGGCGTCCGCAGAGTAGATGTCGCCGGGCGTCCGGCGGTGCGGCGGCGGGGCGAATGCCGTCCCGGATCGCGATCGTTCTCATATTCCGGACGATCTCGTCTCATCATCCGACACGCCGGTGACACGGCCGCCGGTACGTCCTTACGATCGGACCCATGAAGCGACAGGCGGATCTCACGAAGCGGCGGGCAGTAGACCTGTGCCGCGTCGCCGCCATGCTCTGTCGCGCCGTCTGAGCGGGACGGATCAACTCCCGCTTCCCCCGGACCCCTTGAGGCCTACGTCTCGGGGTCCCCGTGCAGCCACGCACACCCCTTTCGCATACCCCCGCAACTGCCCCGGAGGAATCAGCATGAGCCGCAGCGACGTCCTGGTAGACGCCGACTGGGTCGAGGCCAACCTCGACAACGACAGCGTGGCCATCGTCGAGGTCGACGAGGACACGTCCGCGTACGACAAGAACCACATCAAGAACGCGATCCGGATCGACTGGACCAAGGACCTCCAGGACCCGGTCCGCCGTGACTTCATCGACCAGGCCGGCTTCGAGGAGCTGCTGTCGAAGAAGGGCATCGGCAACGACACGACCGTCGTCCTCTACGGCGGCAACAACAACTGGTTCGCCTCCTACGCGTACTGGTACTTCAAGCTCTACGGCCACCAGGACGTGAAGCTCCTCGACGGCGGCCGCAAGAAGTGGGAGCTCGACTCCCGCGACCTGGTCGACGGCGCGCAGGTCCCGAACCGTCCGGCCACGCAGTACAAGGCCAAGCCGCAGGACACGTCGATCCGCGCCTTCCGCGACGACGTCGTCAACGCGATCGGCAACCAGAACCTCGTCGACGTGCGTTCGCCCGACGAGTTCTCCGGCAAGCTGCTCGCCCCGGCCCACCTCCCGCAGGAGCAGTCGCAGCGTCCGGGCCACGTCCCGTCCGCGCGCAACATCCCGTGGTCGAAGAACGCCAACGACGACGGCACGTTCAAGTCGGACGACGAGCTCAAGGCGCTCTACGCCGACGAGCAGGTCGACCTGTCGAAGGACTCCATCGCCTACTGCCGCATCGGTGAGCGCTCCGCGCTCACCTGGTTCGTGCTGCACGAGCTGCTCGGCCAGGAGAACGTCAAGAACTACGACGGCTCGTGGACCGAGTACGGCTCCCTCGTCGGCGTGCCGATCGAGCTCGGCGCCAACAAGTAACCCAAGCGACCTTTACTTCCTAGGAGAGCAACATGTGCGGAGCGAAGGCCGGCGGCCCCGACGCCTCGACGATCAAGCCCGGTGAGACCACCATCCAGGGCCAGGTGACCAAGGACGGCGAGCCCGTCACCGGTTACGTGCGCCTGCTGGACTCGACCGGCGAGTTCACCGCCGAGGTCCCCACCTCGGCCACGGGCCAGTTCCGCTTCTACGCGGCCGAGGGCACGTGGACGCTGCGCGCCCTGGTCCCCGGCGGCCAGGCCGACCGTACGGTCGTCGCCCAGACCGGCGGCCTCGCCGAGGTCGCGATCGCCGTCTGAGCGATCACTCGCAACGGCTGAAGGGCCGCACCCCGCCTGGGTTGGACGCCACTGGTACGGGTGCGGTCCTTCGGCATGTGTCCGGGGCTCGCAGGGGCTTACGCTGAGGGTATGTACGCGCGGCGCAAGCACGCCTACTTCGCCATGATGGGCGTATGCATCGCCCTGTTCGTCCTGGCCTGGGGCGTCGTACGGATCTGGTCGGTGCCCGCGGCCGTCGCCATGTGCGTCGTCGCCATGGTCATCCCGCCCTTCGCGGCCATCGTCGCCAACCGGCGGGGGCCCGACGACCGCTGGTGGGACGATCCCTCCGGCGATCCGAAGTCCGACGAGTGGTGGGACGAACTGGACGGCAAGAAGCGTCACCAGTGACACCCGAGGACACCCGGGCGGCACCCGCTGTGACCGACCTCGCCGAGAGCGCCGGTGCCCGGACGACTACAGTGGGGACCGGCTCTGTTATCCGCATACGTTCCGCTCACCGAGGAGCAATCCCGTGCTTGAGGCCTTCTTCTCCACCCTTCTCGTCCTGGTCTGCGTCGGCGTCGTCGCCTTCGCGGGTCTGACCGTGAAGAAGCTGTACCAGGGCCAGCGCTGACCCCCCACTGAGAGACGTCTGAACCGCTCATGATCCAGATCCCGTCCGACCTGCACCCCGACCTCGTCCCCCTCGCCTTCCTCCTGGGCGACTGGGCGGGCGCCGGCGTCACCGACTTCCCGGGCGCCGAGAAGGCCAACTTCGGTCAGGAGGTCTCCTTCACCCACGACGGGCGGGACTTCCTGGAGTACCACTCGCACTCCTGGATCCTGGACGCCGAGGGCAACAAGGTGAAGCCCTTGGAGTCCGAGTCCGGCTTCTGGCGGATCTCCGCCGCCGAGGGTGACAAGGGCCGCCCCAGTCAGGTCGAGGTCGTCATGGTCCGCGACGACGGCGTCGTCGAGGTCTGGTACGGCGAGCTCGCCGACAAGAAGCCGCAGATCGACATCGCCACGGACGCGGTGGCCCGCACGGCGGCCTCCGGCCCGTACAGCGGCGGCAAGCGCCTCTACGGCTACGTGAAGAGCGACCTCATGTGGGTCGGCGAGAAGCAGACCCCCGAGGTTCCGCTGCGCCCCTACATGTCGGCCCAGCTCAAGAAGGTCGTCTCCCCGGAGGAGGTCGCCGACATGGCGCGCAACCTCCCGGACATGCCGGACGACGGCATCGCGTTCTTCAAGTAGTTCTAGACTCGTCGGTGTGGTGAGCACCGAAGGCATCGACTGGAAGAGCGATCTGCGGCAGCGCGGCTACCGGCTGACGCCGCAGCGCCAGCTTGTCCTGGAAGCCGTGGACACCCTGGAGCACGCGACCCCCGACGACATCTTGTGCGAAGTGCGCAAGACGGCGTCGGGGGTCAACATTTCCACGGTCTACCGGACCCTCGAGCTCCTGGAGGAGCTCGGGCTCGTCTCGCACGCCCATCTCGGGCACGGCGCGCCCACCTACCACCTCGCCGACCGGCACCACCACATCCACATGGTCTGCCGGGACTGTACGAACGTGATCGAGGCGGATGTGGACGTCGCGGCGGAGTTCACCGCCAAGCTGCGCGAGGAGTTCGGTTTCGACACCGACCTCAAGCACTTCGCGATCTTCGGGCGCTGCGAGAACTGCGCCAAGAACGCCAAGGACGCCAAGGACAAGGCGCGGACGCAGGAATAGACAATGGGCGGGCGCAGGAATAAGCGCGTCCGCCCACTCGTCGTAGTGTGTGTGAACATGCAGCGACATTCAACGAGCAGCCCCCTGCTGGCCCTGCCCGGCGCCGTCCCTGCCGAGGGCGTGGACGAAGGCGTCGCCGCGCACTATGGCGACCTGTTCCGCGAGCAGCGCGCCCTCGCCGACGGGACGGGCGTCGTCGACCTGTCGCACCGCGGCGTGATCACGGTCACCGGCGCGGACCGGCTGAGCTGGCTGCACCTGCTGCTCACCCAGCATGTGGAGCAGCTGGAGCCGGGCCTGGCCACCGAGGCGCTGATCCTCTCCGCCAACGGACACATCGAGCACGCCCTGTACCTCGTCGACGACGGCACGACGACGTGGGCGCACGTGGAACCGGGCACGCAGGAGTCCCTCCTCGCGTACCTGGAGTCCATGAAGTTCTTCTACCGGGTCGAGACCGCCGACCGGACCGACGAGTTCGCCGTCGTGCACCTCCCGGCCGGGTCGATCGCGCCGGTGCCGGACGGGGTGGTCGTGCGCGAGACGCCGCACGGCCGCGATCTGTTCCTGCCGCGCGCCGACCTGGAGTCGTACGCGAGCGAGAACGGCCCGGCGGTCGGGCTGCTCGCCTACGAGGCGCTGCGCGTCGAGCAGCACCGTCCGCGCTTCGGCTTCGAGACGGACCACCGCACCATTCCGCACGAGCTGGGCTGGATCGGCTCGGCCGTGCATCTGCAGAAGGGCTGCTACCGGGGGCAGGAGACCGTCGCCCGCGTGCACAACCTGGGCAAGCCGCCGCGGCGGCTCGTCTTCCTGCACCTGGACGGCAGCGAGGTGCACCTGCCGCCGCACGGCGCCGAGGTGCGGCTCGCCGCGGACGGCCCCGAGGGCCGCAAGATCGGTGTCGTGACGACGTCCGTACGCCACCACGAGCTCGGCCCCATCGCGCTCGCGGTCATCAAGCGGAACGTGCCGGCCGACGCGGAGCTCCTCGCGGAGGCCACGGCGGCGGCGCAGGAGATCGTCGTAGAACCCTGATCTGCTGAGGAATCACATCTCCAGCAGCACCGTGAACGGGCCGTCGTTCGTCAGGGACACCCGCATCTGTGCCCCGAACCGGCCCGTCGCCACGGTCGCGCCGAGCGCCCGCAACTGCGCCACGACCTCGTCGACCAGCGGCTCGGCGACGGGGCCCGGCGCGGCGGCGTTCCAGGTGGGGCGGCGGCCCTTGCGGGCGTCTCCGTACAGCGTGAACTGGCTGATCACGAGGAGCGGCGCGTCGATGTCGCTGCACGACTTCTCGTCCGCCAGCATCCGCACCGACCAGAGTTTGCGGGCCAGTTGGGCCGCCTTCTCCTTGGTGTCCTCGTGCGTGACCCCGACGAGGACGCACAGGCCCTCGCCCTTGATCTCGCCGACCGTCTCGTCGTCCACGACGACGCTCGCGCCGTCCACCCTCTGCACCACTGCTCGCATACGGCCATCATGCCGTGCGCCGTTTTTTCCTTCTCCCCAAGGGGTTTGGCATACTCCCCAACCCCCCATCCGGGGCGGATCTGGGGCACTCGGGCCCGAAGTGGGCACTGGGAGTGGCACCATGCTGACACGCGGTGCGTCGGTGGCGTGCGGCGCGGTCCGGTCGAGGGGACGGTAAGCAGACCATGGATACCCATGCCATGAGCCACACAACGAGTACGGGGCTGCCCGGGCAGCCCGTATCGCTGACGCACAGGGAACGGATGGCCCCGCTGACCCGCCCGCCGGCCCAGCGGACCGACAGCCCGGAACTGCCCGCCGCGCCCGCCGTGGACCTGGCGGCCCTGCGCCTGCCGGAGCTGCGTACGCTGCGCCGCGACTCCCAGCAGAACGAGGCGGACCTGAGCTACGTACGACGCCTGCTCCAGGGCCGGATCGACATCCTGCGGGCCGAGTTGGGCCGGCGGAAGGACCCCGAGTCGCCGGTCGTGGACCGGCTCTCGGAGATCCTGCGGGACCAGCCGACGCGGCAGCGCTCGTCGGCCCGGCACGTCACGCTCGGCACGCCGCACAGCGAGGAGTCCCGGCGCCTCGCCCAGGAGATGCTGGCCGAGGTCGAGCTCTCCGACCTGGCGGCCCGCACGGACGACGAGCTGCTCGCCGCGATGGGCCGCCTCGTCCGCTACGAGCAGCTGGTCTCGCGCCGCCGCCACCAACTCCAGCGCACGGCGGACGACTGCAGCGCGGAAATCGCCCGCCGCTACCGGGCAGGCGAGGCCCAGGTGGACGACCTCCTGACCGGTTCGACGGGCTTCACCGGCGACTGAGGGGCACATCAAGCCCGCTCTTTGGACGAGAGCCCGCGGGGGCCGGGGCGGAGCCCCGTGACGTGGGAAGAATCCGGGCGACACGCACGCCGGGCCCCGCCTAGCGTGAGCTCATGAGTAACCGTGCCGCCACCCCTGATGACCGCGAAGCGATAGACGTCCGGGCCGTCACCGAGGACGAGCTGCCCGAATGGTGCCGCACCCTCAACACCGGCTTCCTCCGCCCCCCGACCGCCTCACCCCAGACGGTCGCCAAGCGCCGCGCCCACTTCGACCTCCCCCGCACCCGCGCCGCCTTCGCCCCCGCCGGAGGCGGCGGCACCCGCCAGGTCGCCACCTTCCGCTCCTTCGCGCAGGAGCTCACCGTCCCGGGCGGCGCCACCGTCCCCACGGACGCGATCACCAACGTCACCGTCAGCCCCACGCACCGCCGCCGCGGCCTGCTCAGCCGCATGATGGCGGCCGACCTCGCCGAGGCGAAGGAGCGCGGCGACGTCGCGGCCACGCTGATCGCCGCCGAGTACCCGATCTACGGCCGCTTCGGCTTCGGCCCCGCGACCACCACCACGACCTGGGAGATCGACGTGGTGCGGTCCGGCGTCGACGCCCGCTGGTCGGGCCCCGGCGACGGCGGCCGGGTGGACCTGTCCGACGCCGAGGAGATCCGCAAGGTGGGCCCGGAGCTGCACACGAAGCTGCGCGGCCGGGTCGCCGGTCTCGTCTCGCGCGGCGAGCAGTGGTGGCAGTACAACACCGGCCTGTGGCCGACCCCGGAGGACCCGTGGACGGAGCCGTTCTACGCGGTGTACCGCAACGCGCGCGGCGAGGTGGAGGGCCTGGTCGCGTACCGCACGGAGGCCCGGTTCAACGACCACGTACAGCCGACGTGCACGGCGAAGGTGCAGGACCTGCTCGCTCTCACCCCGGCCGCCGAGCGGGCCCTGTGGCACTTCGTCTGCTCGGTCGACTGGGTCACCGTCGTGGAGAGCGGGCACCGCGCCCCGGACGACCTGCTGCCCGACCTTCTCCCGGACCCGCGCGCGGCCCGCGTGACGCAGCAGGCCGACTTCCTGTGGGTGCGGATCCTGGACGTCGTACGGGCCATGGAGGCGCGCTCGTACGACACCAGCGGGGAGATCGCGTTCGAGGTGCTCGACCCCGCGGGGCTCGCGGGCGGGCGGTTCACGTTGACGGCGGCGTCCGGCGGAGCGGTCTGTTCGCCGGACGCCGCCTCCCCCCAACTCACGGTCGAAGTACGCGAGTTGGGAGCCATGTGGTTGGGCGGCGAGTCCGCGGTGCGGCTCGCCGCCCTGGGGCGGATCGTGGAGCACGAGGAGGGCGCGGCCGCCGGGTTCGGCGCCCTGCTGCGGACCTCGCGGCGGCCGTGGTGCCCCGACGTGTTCTGAGTCGCGGCCCCACTCACGTACGACGTACTGACCGACCGGGCTCCCGGCTCCCCTCCGGAAGGGAGCCCGGTCAGCCGCTCTGGGCGAGCAGCATCACGAGGATGGCGGCCCCGATGCCGCTGATCACGGTGTTCTTGGCCTTGAGGCCGATGGACAGAACGATGAAGGCGATGATGCCCATCGGCCCGTACTTCCACTGGATGAGTTGCTCGAATCCGATGGCGAGTGCGGCGATGACGATGGCGAAGAGCGGCATTGTCCTACCTCCTTCAGGACCTGAGGTCCTCGTGGTGACCAACTTCAGGTCCCCCGACCATGTCCGGGAAGTTGGTCACCAACTCAAAGGTAGTTATCTCCGTTGAAGGGCGTCTCATAACCACCTTCACCTCAACTCCCCAAAGATGGCGGGAAGTTGTAGGGTTTGGTTGTGAGCGGGGAACATGCCGCCGTCAATGGACGGCCCAGGTCACAGCGGGCGCGCTATACGTACCGCGAAGTGGCCGACGCGCTGCGCGACCGGATCACGTCCGGTCGCCTGAGCCCCGGCCAACGGATGCCTACACAGGCACAGTTGGCGGGCGAATTCGGTGTGGAGCGCTCCGCCGTACGTCAGGCGCTGCGCATTCTGCATTCCGAGAACCTGTTGGTGAACGCCACGAAGGGCAGCCCGGCCACGGTCGCGCAGCATCCGAGGCCCGCGCTGCTCGGCCCCGAGGCGCAGCCGCAGTCGACCATGGTGACGCTCGCTCCACGCATCGCCGAGGCCTTCCAGAAGTCCGACGTGGAGATCGACGCCTTGTGCATGACGGCGGTCTCGCTGACGCTCGCGATGGGCGAACCGCTGCGCCTCATCCACGAGGGGCGTACGAAACCGGCCAGAATCCGGGTGCGGGTGCTGCTGCCCAGCCGGGACATCGATCTCGCGTTTCCCGCGCCCGCGCCACCGGTCGTCGAGCCCGCGTCGCGGGCGGCGGAGGCCTCGCGGACGGAGGCGGCGGTGGGCGGCAGGCTGCGGCGCGACTGGCTGGCGCAGCGCAACGCGCAGGGGCAGGTGCTGCGCCACAATCTGCTGGCCCTGCGGACCACGCACGACATGGACGTCACGGTGGAGTTCCGCGCGCTGCCGTTCACGCCCCCGGTCAAGCTCTACCTGCTCAACAGCAACGAGGCGCTGTTCGCGTACTACACGCTGTCCAGACGCGACGCGCAGATCGACCATGAGCGGGTGGATGTGTACGACGCGCAGGGCGTGCGGCAGAAGCTCTTCGCGTTCGAGAACGGGGCGGGGCTGCGCGACACGACCTTCGTGGAGCAGTCCCATCTGTGGTTCAACGGCCTGTGGAACACGATCAGCCAGGACCTGTGGCTCAGCTCATGACGCCGGTCCCGGCCAGTAGGGGCGTGCCCGGTCAGTGCAGCGCGGGTCCGGCCACCGTGAGGGCGAGCAGCACGCCGCCCATCGAACTGCACGTGGCGTTCCTGGCCTTGGCGCCGATGGCGAGCAGGAGCAGGCCGGCGAGGCCGGCCGGACCGTAGTGCCACTGGGCGAGCTGCTCGAAGGTGAGCACGACCACCGCGGAGAGGAGGCTGAGAACGGACATGGAGGTTCCTCCTGCTTCGGCGTTGCGTTGCTTCGCTGATGGGCCTTACTTGGTCTCCTTCGCTGCCACCATTGGCCACCTTCTTCCAAGTTGGCGACCAACTGCACTGGAGTTGTCCCCACTTGGTCGTGGTATATAAACGGGAGGACGACAACTCTCGCCAAATCACGGCGAGTTGTGCCGTTTGGTCGGACCCAGGGGAGCAGGGCGTGGCGGACATGGCAGACGCGACACTGAACGGCAGGAGAAGGCTCACGGCCCAGGAGATCGCCGACCAACTCCGCGAGCGCATCAGGGAGGGCGCGCTGCGGCCGGGCGACCAACTGCCCACGCAGGCCACGCTCGCCGATGAGTTCGGCGTCGAGCGCGGCACGGTCCGTCAGGCGCTCCAGCTCCTGGAGACGGACGGCCTGCTGAGCAAGCGCAGCAAGGGCAGCCCGCCGCGGATCGCCCCGGGGAGCGCCGCGCGCGACGAGCCGCAGCCGTCGATGGTCGCGCTCGCCCCCCGCCTGGTGGAGGCCTTCCACGCCACCCACGTCCGTATCGACGCGGTCTGCATGACCTCCGAAACCCTGATGCTGGCCCTCGGCGAGCCGCTGCGCCACATCCACGAGGGCCGCATCCGCCCCGAATCCCTCGACGTACGCATCCTGCTGCCCAGCCGCGACATCAACCTTGCCTTCCCGGTACCGGTGCCGGACGGCAGCGACGGGATCGACCACGACGAGGGCGTCGCGGTGCACAACCGCTGGCTGGCGCAGCGCAACGCGCAGGGCCAGGTGCTGCGCCACAACCTGCGCTCCCTGCGCTCCTCGCACGACATCGACGTGCGGGTGACCTTCCGCGCGCTCCCCTTCACCCCGCCGGTCAAGCTCTATCTGCTGAACCAGTCCGAGGCCCTGCTCTCGTACTACATGGTCACGCGGCGCGAGGAGGAGATCGACAACGACACCAAGCTGGAGATGTTCTCGGCCACCGGCACGCAGGCCCTGCTCTTCTCCTTCGAGGAGCGGGCGGGCCACCGCGACCGGACCTTCGTGGAGGAGTCGCAGAAGTGGTTCGACGCCCTCTGGGAAACCATCACCTCCGACCTGACACTCTCCTAGTGACTTCAGAGATGACGAAGCAGACTGTTCCGGTGGCAGAAGAGACCGACCCCCAGTGGGAAATGACCGGAGTCAGCGACGCACGCGAGGAAGGCTCGCTCAGAGAGCTGATCGAGGGCGCGTGCCATGTGCTGCTCGATTTCGACGGCCCGATTTGCCGACTGTTCGCGGGGCGGCCAGCGGCGGTGATCGCACGAGAACAGGTGGATTGGCTGGATGCGCAGGGGCTCGGCGACGTACTGACGGCGGGTGAGCGCGAGGACCACGACCCGCACACCGCGTTGCGTCGCCTCGGTCGGGAGCGGCCGGGTACTGACTTGGTCCTGGAGATGGAGAGCCGGCTCACAGGGCAGGAGTTGCGCGCTGTCGCCTCGGCCTGGCCCACACAGCACGTGGACCCGCTGATCCGCACCTGGACGGCGGTCGGCATCCGCCTCGCCATCACCACCAACAACTCGGCCGAAGCGGCCCGCCGCTACCTCGCGAGCCGAGGCCTGTCGGACTGCTTCGAGCCCCACATCTACGGCCGCACCCGGGACCTGGCACTCCTCAAGCCGGACCCGCACTGCCTCAACCGCGCCATGTCGGCGATGGGCGCGGCGCCTGGGACCACGCTGATGATCGGCGACGCCGCGACGGACCTGGTGGCGGCGCGGCAGGCAGGCGTGGCATTTCTGGGCTACGCGCGTAATGCCCGCAAAGAGGCCGCGCTGCGGGATGCGGGGGCCCAGCAGGTGACCGCAACCCTGGAGCCGATCATCGACATTCTGCGAGGCCGCAGCTGACCTGCGATTCCCTCGTCCTTTGGGGCAAGCCAGGGGTAGTTGGCAGCCAACTGCCTTAGTCTTGTGAAGACTTGGTCGGGGGTGAGGGGAGGCCGTCGTGGTGAACGCGAATACGGAGAACACCCCCAGACCCGCCGCCGAAGAGATCGCCGACATCCTGCGCAAGCGGATCCTCGGCGGAGAACTCAAGTCCGGCGAGCGCCTCCCGACACAGGCCATGCTCGCTCGAGAGTTCGGAGTGGAGCGCGGCACGGTTCGCAACGCGTTGCAACTGCTGCGTACCGACGGCCTGTTGACGAATGTGCGCAAGGGCAGCCCGCCCACGGTGTCCCGACCGGAACAGCATTCCGTGCCGGGTGCGCAGTCGGCGCGGAGCATCCTGGGCCCACGCCTGGTTGCCGCCTTCGAGGCGCCGCACGTCTACGTGGATGTGGCGAGCCTGACCGGGGAGACGCTGGTGACGGCTCTTGGGGAACCGCTGGGGAAGGTGTACGAAGGGAAGCTGCGGCCGAAGTCGGTGCAGGTGCGAATGGTGGTGCCGAGGCCGGGCGGAAACGTCGACTACCCGGCTCCCGCCGTCGGTTGGGGCTTCGACGAGAAGCTCGACAGGGCGGTCAAGCAGCGCAGCCGGATCCAGTGGACCTCGCAGCAGATGGTGCTGGACAACACCTTCAAGCGCCTGCGTGACAACGGCATCGACGTGAGCTTCGAGTGCCGCTTCGTCTCCGGAGTGCCGACGCGCAAGGTGTACCTCCTGAACAGGCAGGAAGCACTGGTGGGGCACTACGTTCCGGATCGGTTCGAGCGGGAGATCGACGACTACGAGGGCGCGGACACGGTGGAACTCGTGGACGTGGAGGGCTTCGAAACCGAGATGCTCTCCTTCGAGCGTTCCAACGGCCTGGACCATGCCGCCTTCGTGGACGGGGAACAGGCGATGTTCGACGGCCTCTGGGAGCACGTCGCGCGGCATCAGGACTGAATGTCCCCGTCGCGGACCACGGCCTCGATCACCGGCAGCAGCGAGGTGAACACCAGGCTCGCCCCCTGCCCGGACATGCGGCTGAGCTCTTCGCGGTCATCCGTGCACCCGATGAAAGCCATGCGTGCAGCTGAGGCCGCCTGCAGGTCGGACGCCCTGTCGCCCACGAGCAGGCATCGTTCAGCGGGTAGTTCCAGTGCCGCCATCGCGCCCAAAAGCGTGTCGGGCGCGGGTTTCATCCGGCTGAGATCGAGTGGGTCCCGGCCGTAGACACGCGTGCCGAAGGCGGCGTCCATGCCGTGCGCCCGGAGGAACGAGCGGATCGGCTCGGCCGCGTTGTTGCTGGCGATGGCCAACCCCTTTCCCGCTGCACCGAGACGGGCCACCAGGGCGGCGATGTGGGGCGTCGCCGACGCGGAGTAGACCGCCTCCTGTTCGTAGGCGGTGATCAACTCGGTGACCCGCGCAATAACTTCGGGCGGCGCGGTACGCAGCTCGTTCAGGAGGTCGTGCGTGTCGGTGACCTTTGTGAGGGACGGCGGAACCTGCTCGTGGTTCCCCCAGACGGCACCCTTGATGGCGGCCGTTTGTTGGGCGGTGCCGTGCGGGAACAGCCGACATACGGGCCCGTCGAAGTCGAACACCACGCCGTCGGCCCTTCGAAGCGCCTTGCTCAGTGCGTTTCGCGGTGAATCGCCCCGTGTTTCGCTCATCTGGTCAGTGTGGACCAGCGAGGGAGCGTCGGTCGGCATGCTGCGCGTGACCGGAGTGGCTGCGGCACGTTGACGATGCGGGGTAATTTTCTGGTTTCCCGAATGGCTGGACCACTTCCCTGCAAAGAGAGTGCTAACCATGGTACAAACGGCGCCCACCCGGGGCCTGCGGAAGGCCCTGGCGCTGAGCGCCGACGAGCGGGCGATCGAAGGCCCGCTCAAGGGATTTCACCATGAGACCTATGTGCTGCCGTTGAACAGACCTCCAGCCGGCGGAACCGGCCAGGGCAGGTGGAAGTGCAGGGAACCGCGAGAGGGACTCTTCTGGTTCGACCGGCGCTGTTTTGCGTCGGAGGAGGAGCTCATCGAGGCGCTGGGTTCACGTGTCACGCGCGTTCCGGGTCTCATCAAGGTCGGCGACGTGCGGCTGCAGCGCTTCGTTGAGGGGAGCACCCTGGGCAGCCTGCATGCAGCAGGGACCCGCGTACCCCAGCGCCTGGTGGAGGCCGTCATGGGCCTCTTTGAGGAGTTGGTCACCATCCGGCCGGGGGACCTGTCCCTCAAGCGCCGGTATGAGGATGAGCACGGAGTCGAGGACGGGGACACGGAGGTCTTTCTGCAGCATCTGGTCCGCTTTGTGCAGCAGGACGTGTACGCGGCCCACCGGGACACGTTCGGTGGGCTCTTCAATGCGCTCGGTGTGGACGAGGGGTCGTTCGACTCGCTGTACAAGTTGATCCAGGGTGTTAAGGCTCGCCCCTTCGGTCTGCTGCACGCGGATCTGCATCGCGAGAACCTCGTCGTCGACAGCCTAGGTGAACTGTGGGTGATCGACTGGGAGTTGGCCATGTTCGGTGACCCTCTGCACGACCTGGCCACTCACCTGCATCTGATGCGCTACCCGTGTGAGCAGGAACGTGAGGTCGTTGGGCGATGGCGGTCGAGTGTGGAGCGGGCCAGGCCTGGCAGCTCCCGGGGGCTCGAGGAGGATTTGCCCAAGCTGCTCGGGTATAAGCGGGCCCAGTCGGTGTTCACCGACGTGATCCGTACGGGCCTGCGGCTTCGTGCGGTGTCGGAGCGGGGGGCGCGGCGGACGCAGGTGCTGACCAGATCTGCGCGGAAGGTATACGGCGTCCTCAAAGCCGCTGCGGAGCCGCTGGGGCTCGCTGATGTGCCCTCGGCCGAAGCGGTCGGGGATGTGTTCCTCGACTGGGTCTCGGATACGCCGGACATGCCCAACTCTTCTTGTCCGACGCGGGGTTGATGGCATTGGTGCCTGGCATGACCATGTCTGTATGACTCGAGGTGGGAGCGGTCCCAGCGGACGTGTCGGCGCGCGGGGTCCGAGAGAGTTCGCGGCAAGGTTTCGTCCGGTGCTGGTGCGTGGACTCATGGCGGGCATTTTTCTCGCCGGTTTGGTGGCGAGTTTCGTCAAGCCGTTCGGTGACTTCTTGGAGGGGCGGGCCCTTCTGGGTGGATCGCTGCTCAGTCTGGTCGCCTTCCTGCTGTACGACGCGATCGTGGACCTTAGGAACACCGTTGACCAACGGCCCGTTCCGAGTCGTGTCGTGACTTCCGACGACCTCAAAGGGCGGGTGGAGGCCGCCTTCTCCGGGCGAAAGGTGGAGATCCGGTTTCTCGGTTACACAGGGGAGACCCTTGTGCGCGGAGTCGACGAGTGTCTGCGCCGCCTCTTGAGCGACCGCAGGGATGTGGAAAGCATCGACATCCGGATCCTGATACCAGACTTCAGACAAAGGATGGCGGTTCCCTCGCTGGTCGGCGAGGATCGCAGGCCCATCGACGACGGGACCTACCGTCGGCGCCTGGAGGACAAGGCGCGCGACAACGAGGGGATGCTCAAGGGTGCCGTGGAAGGGCTGCGCTCGCAGGGATGGCCATCGGAGCGCGTCCTGTCTTGCCAGTACCGGGTGTTCCACGGGTTCCCACGCGACAAGCTGGTGATTCTCAACGCGGAGAGCGTGCTGCATGGCCTCTATGACGTGCGGACGACTCGGACCATGAGCGGCGGGACCTACTACGACCCGCAGGGTGCCAACACCTCGATGGTGGAGGTGGCCCGTGGGAAGGAAGGCCTGCAAGTGGGGCACGGGGTCGACGCCTGGATCAAGCACTTCGACGGCTTGTGGGAGCTCGCGTCGCTGCCTCGGTGGAGCGAGTCCGACCCGTCCTGATCGGCTCGTCGGGTGAGGCAGGTGCGTACCCTCCTCCTCATGACGCCCCCCGCCCCCGGCCTCCGCGAGCTCAAGAAGCGGCGGACCCGGCAGACCCTTTCCGAGGCCGCCGTTCGGCTGTTCATGGAGAAGGGGTACGACAACGTGTCCGTGGCCGAGGTCGCGGCTGCCGCGGAGGTGTCGAAGCCGACCCTGTTCCGGTACTTCGCGGCCAAGGAGGACCTCGTCCTCCACCGGTTCGCGGATCACGAGGACGAGGCGGCGCGGGTCGTCGCGGGCCGGGAGGACGGGGAGGCGCCGCTCGGGGCGTTGCGGCGGCACTTTCTGGAGGGGCTGCGGCGGCGGGATCCGGTGACCGGGCTGTGCGAC
The DNA here is from genome assembly GCF_054871485.1 of Streptomyces sp. UC4497. Taxonomy (NCBI): domain Bacteria; kingdom Bacillati; phylum Actinomycetota; class Actinomycetes; order Kitasatosporales; family Streptomycetaceae; genus Streptomyces; species Streptomyces sp. UC4497. The sequence goes on from NZ_JBTYHB010000035.1 coordinate 41,963, forward strand.
CACCCGGCGGTGCTCGCGTATCAGCGGATGCTGTACGGGACGCCGCAGTTGGTGGCGCGGCTGTACGGGTATCAGGAGCGGTCCGAGCGGGCACTCGCGGAGGCGCTCGGCGGACCCGCGGTGCGGGCGCGGATCGCGGCCGGGCAGATCGTGGCCACGCAGCGGATCCTCGCCGAGGAGAACGTGCGGCGGATCGTGGCCGGCGAGTCCGCCGATGAGTTGGAGGCGGTGGCCGTGAGCACCGCCGAGGAGGGGTTTCGGCAGTTGGGGGAGGGGATCGGGCGGGATTTCGGGTGAGCGCCCCCTGCCGCCCCGGTGTCGCGCGGAACACTTTTGCAAGCAGGCGCTTGCAATAGTTAGCGAGGATGCGGCACCATCGACGTATGGCATCGCTCAACGTCGGAAGTCTCGGCGAATATCTGCGCGAGCAGCGTCGCAACGCGCAGTTGTCGCTCCGTCAGCTTGCCGACGCCGCCGGAGTGTCCAACCCGTACCTGAGTCAGATCGAGCGCGGGCTGCGCAAGCCGAGCGCGGAAGTTCTGCAGCAGGTCGCCAAGGCGCTGCGGATCTCCGCGGAGACGTTGTACGTGCACGCCGGCATTCTCGACGCCGAGCGCGAGCGGACCGAGGTGGAGACGCGCGCCGTCATCCTCGCCGACCCGCTGCTCAACGAGCGTCAGAAGCAGGTGCTGTTGCAGATCTACGACGCCTTCAGGCACGAGAACGGCGACAGCGACGGCGAGCCGAACAGCGGTGAGCCGGATAGCGGTAAGCGCGACAGCGGCGAGCCCGACGGCGGCGATGCCGAGCCCTCAAGCAGCAGTTGATGTGATCCGGGAGGACCACGCCATGGCCATCAAGGACGACCTGCGCAAGACCCTCACCGACCCGACCCCGCTCTACTTCGCCGCCGGCACCGCCGAGCTGGCGTACCAGCAGGCCAAGAAGGTGCCGGGGATCGTCGAGCAGCTGCGGAGCGAGGCGCCCGCCCGCCTCGAGTCCGTGCGGCAGACCGACCCCAAGGACGTGCAGGACAAGGCGACCACCCGCGCCAAGGAGGCGCAGGCCGCCCTCACGGCGAGGGTGAACGAGATCGTCGGCACCCTCGACGCCGACCTGAAGAAGTTCGGCGAGAGCGCCCAGGAGTTCGCGCTGCGCGGCGTCGGTTACGCCGCCGAGGCCGCCGTCAAGGCGCGCGAGACGTACGAGAAGGTCGCCGAGCACGGCGAGGAGGCCGTGAAGGCGTGGCGCGGCGAGGCCGCCGAGGAGATCAACGAGCTGGCCGTGGCCGTCGAGCCCGAGCCGGCCGACGAGTCGAAGGCGGAGGCCAAGGAGACGTCGGCCGCCGACACGGACAAGTCCGGCGCCGCCAAGAAGACCGCGGCCAAGAAGACCACCGCGAAGAAGACGGCCCCCGCGGCCAAGAAGACCGGCTCCGGCTCCACGCCGCCCGCCAAGTAGGACCTACGCCGACGGGCCGGGCACTTGTGGAGTGTCCGGCCCGTTGTCCGGGTACCGTGGCCGTGGTCGGAAGGTCCCTTGAGCAGACTTGAGCAGATTCGGGTGGTGGCGTTGTGCTGATGCAGGGGTTCGCCAATGTGATGTGGCTGCTGAGCATGGCGCTGATCATCTTCAGCGGCTTCGCGCTCGTCGACGCCGCCATCCGGCGTGAGGACGCCTACCGCGCGGCCGACAAGAAGACCAAGCCGTTCTGGCTGATCATTCTCGGGATCGCGTTCGTCGTGAACCTGCTGTTCCCGATCCTGTCGTTCCTGCCGATCATCGGGCTCATCGCGACCATCGTGTACATGGTGGACGTGCGGCCCGCCGTCAAGCAGATCAGCGGTGGCGGCGGGGGCCGCAAGGGCGGCTCCAGCAGCGACGGGCCGTACGGTCCGTACAACGGCGGCCGCTGACCGAATCGTTCGGGCCCGGCCGCCAGACCAATGGTCCGGCCGCCGTCCCACCCGCCCGGCCGCCGACCAGCCGCCCGGCCGGGCTCACCGGTCGAGCAGCAGTACCGCCACGTCGTCCGTCAGATCGCCCCCGTTGAGATCGCGCACCTCGTTCATCGCGGCCTCGAGCAGCCCCTCGCCGGTGAGGCCCTGCGCACGCTGGCGGCGGATCATCTCCACCATCCCCTCCTGGCCGAGCCGCTGCCTGCCCTGGCCGATCCGGCCCTCGATCAGGCCGTCCGTGTAGAGCATCAGGCTCCACGAGGACCCCAACTCGACCTGCATGCGCGGCCACCGGGCCTTCGGCAGCAGTCCGAGGGCCGGGCCGTTGTTCTCGTAGGGGAGCAGGACCGCGGGGCGGCCGGGGCTCGCGATCAGCGGTGACGGGTGGCCCGCCAGGCACAGGCCCGCGCGCCGGCCGTCCGGCGAGATGTCGACCGTGCACAGCGTCGCGAAGATCTCGTCGTCCGGGCGCTCGTGCTCCAGGACCTGCTGGAGCGTGGACAGCAGCTCGTCCCCGCACAGTCCCGCGAACGTCAACGCCCGCCAGGCGATCCGCAGTTCGACGCCGAGCGCCGCCTCGTCGGGGCCGTGCCCGCAGACGTCGCCGATCATCGCGTGGACCGTGCCGTCGGGCGTGCGCACCACGTCGTAGAAGTCGCCGCCGAGCAGCGCGCGCGAGCGGCCCGGACGGTAGCGGGAGGCGAAGCGCAGCGTCGAACCGTCGAGCAGCGGGGTCGGCAGCAGGCCGCGCTCCAGGCGGGCGTTCTCCTGCGCGCGGATCCGGGACTCGGTGAGCCCCTGCTGCGCGATGTCGGCGCGCTTGCGCTCGACCGCGTAACGGATGGCCCGGCCGAGCAGCCGGGAGTCCAGCTCGTCGCGGAACAGGTAGTCCTGCGCGCCCACGCGGACCGCCTCCGCGCCGCGCTCGGCGTCGCCCGAGGTGGTCAGGGCGAGCACCGCCCGGCGCGGGGCCAGCCGCAGCAGGTGCCGCAGCGTCCCCAGCTCGTCGTGGTGCTCCGGCTCCGACCTGTCCGGCTTCGCGCCGGGCAGCGCGAGGTCCAGCAGGATGCAGCTGACGTCGTCGGTGAGCAGCCGCTCGGCCTCGGTGAGGTTGCGGGCGGTGCGCACGCGGATCGGCTTGCCCGCGGCGTCGGGCACCTCGGGGATGCTGAGGGAGCCCGCCGGGTCGTCCTCTATGACCAGGATCGTCAGACCGGTCGCGTCACGCTCGGCGGGTGCCGGCTCGTGCGCGGTGTCGTCGGTCGGCGTCTCCTGGCGGCGCTCGGTGCTCTGTATGTCGTTGGCGTCCGGGCGGTCGGTGGTCTGCCGCTCGTCCTGACGGTCGTACGTGTCGGTCGTGGTGTGCGCGTCCGGAGCCTGACCACTTTCCACGGCCGGGATGGCTCTCTGCCGCGGTACGGGTACGGGCATCGTTCGGTTTCCTTCCCTCCCCCCGAGGGCACGGTGGGGCGAAGGTCCTCGCACCACCGACGGGGACCTTAGCGGTAGCCGATGCCCGAACGGAATGGTGAGTGGCAAGGGGCCGACGTCATATGCCGTCCCTGGCACCGGAATTGAGTGGGTTCCGTCCCTGGTCGGGCGGGCCGAAGATGACGAACGTCACGCCGGGGCGCCGGAACCGCGGCCCCTCACGTGCCATAGGTCACGTGGGGCACGTCACCCATCTCGGGCCATATCCGACACCCGGTCGGCCGGGTCTCGGGCGTCGGGTCTCAGGCGTCGGGCCTGACCACCCCGAGCATCGCCATGGAACCCGCGCCCGCGACCGTCACGTTCCGCCCCGGACGGGGCGCGTGGATGATCGCCCCCTTGCCTATGTACATCCCGACATGGCTGGCGTCGTCGTGGTAAATGATCAGGTCGCCGGGGCGCATGTCCTTGATGTCGATGTGCTTGAGCTGCTTCCACTGCTCCTGCGACGTGCGCGGTATCGGCTGCTTCGCCGACGCCCAAGCCTGCGAGGTCAGGCCCGAGCAGTCGAACGACTTCGGACCCTCGGCGCCCCACACGTACGGCTTGCCCAGCTGCTCGGACGCGTAGCGCACGGCCTTCTTGCCGGCCGCCGACGCCTTGCCGTCGATCTCCTTCAGGACGCCCGAGGAGAGCCATTCCGTCTGCGCCTTCTGCTCGGCCGCCTCCTCCAGCTGCCGCAGCTGCTCGCGCTCCTTCTTGGCGAGCTTGTCCTCGATCTTCTGCGCCGCCTTGATCTGCTTCTCGATCCGCTCCTTCGCGGCGGCCTTCTTCTTGCGCCCCTCGTCCAGCGCCTTCCACTTGTCGGCGGCGGCGTCCGCGTACGCCTCCAACTCGTCCTGGGTCCTGACGAGGCGGGACATCAGGTTCCGCGTGGCCTGCTGCCCCTGGTAGGCGCGGCCCGCGTTGTCGAGGAAGCGGCTCGGGTCGCCGGCGAGCATGAACTGGGTCTCCTGGGAGATCCCGCCGTTGCGGTACTGCTCGCGGGCCGCCGCGCCCGCCCGGCCCTTGAGCGCGTCGAGCTCCTGCTGGCCGGCGGCGATCTTCCGGGCCAGCTTCACGATCTGGTCGGACTGGTCGGCGGCCTTCTCCTCCGCGGCGTTGTACTCGTCGGTGGCGACCGCCGCCTGGTGGTACAGCTTGTCGATCTTCTTGCGGACCGACTCAAGGTCCTTGACCCCGGGGGAACTTGACGGGGATGGAGAGGGGGACGGGTCCGCGTACGCCAGTCCCGTCGGCGTCAGTACGGTCACGGCGCACACGAGCGCCAGGGCCGCCACCGTCGTCGTGCTCCGCTTGCTCATCTGCTCCGCCCCCACAGCAAAGACAAACCTGATGGACCGTCAGTAAGTCGAGCGCTCCGGGGATGGTGCCATGCGCGCCCCGAATCCGACAGACCCTGGCGCGGCGCGGCAACTGCCCCGCACCGTTCGACGAACGAGGCCCCGAGATCGTTCCCTCGGATTCTGCCGCGCCTCAGCCGCCCGCCGAAACCCCCCGCGGCGCCAACGCCTCCCACGTCACGGTGACTTCACCCTGCCGCCAGCGCCCCGGCCTGTCCACCACCGGCCAGTCCACCGACAGCTCCCGCACCGCCCGGATCCAGCGCTGCCGCGCGCCGTACGAGGCGTAGGGCGCGGCCGAGGCCCACGCCCGGTCGAAGTCGCGCAGGAAGGCGTGCACCGGCTCGCCGGGGACGTTGCGGTGGATCAGCGCCTTGGGGAGGCGCTCGGCCAGGTCGGACGGGGTGACCAGGGAGCCGAGCCGGGTCGCGAGGGTCACGGTGCGCGGGCCTTCGGGGCCGAGCGCCACCCATACGTGCCGGCGCCCGATCTCGTCGCAGGTGCCCTCCACGAGGAGGCCGTCCGGTGCGAGCCGCGCGCACAGCCGCTCCCACACCGCGGCGACCTGCTCCTCGTCGTACTGACGCAGCACGTTCGCGGCGCGGATCAGGAGCGGGGGAGCGGCGAGCGGCACCTCGAAGCCGCCGTGCCGGAAGGTGAGCCCCTCGCGCTCGTACGGCTTCGCGGCGGCGACCCGGGCCGGTTCGATCTCGATGCCCACCACGCGCGCGTGCGGCGCCGCCCCGCGCAGCCGGGTCAGCAGTTCCACCGCGGTCCAGGGCGCCGCGCCATAGCCGAGGTCGACCGCCACCGGGTCGTCGGCGCGGCGCAGCGCCGCGCCGTGTACGGCCGCGATCCAGCGGTCCATGCGGCGCAGTCGGTTCGGGTTGGTGGTGCCTCGCGTCACGGTTCCCACGGGGCGCGTTCCCGTAGGGCGAGAAGGGGGACGCGGGCTCATGGTGAAGAGGGTATGCGCTGGTATCGGCCACGTGGATCACGGCTTTGGTTGAGACCCGAACGGTAATGATTCGGCAAAGTGGAAATGGAGCAGCCGAATCCGGCGTTGCCACCTTGGAAGAGGGCCTGTGCCCTCCGGTCGTCGTGCCCGCAGTAAGCCCACCAAGGAGGGCCCGCCACGTGAGCCAGTACGTGACCAGGTTCCGCCGCTCCGGGGCTGCTCCGGCCCTGCTGCGGTTCCCCGGTGCGCATCGCCGCCCCCGCCGCGTCGCGATGCTCAGCGTGCACACCTCGCCCCTCCACCAGCCCGGCACGGGCGACGCGGGCGGCATGAACGTCTACATAGTCGAGCTCGCCAAGCGTCTCGCGGCGATCAACATCGAGGTCGAGATCTTCACGCGCGCCACCGCCGGTGGCCTGCCGCCCGAGGTCGAGCTGACACCGGGCGTCCTCGTACGACATGTGGACGCGGGCCCCTACGAAGGCCTCGCCAAGGAGGACCTGCCCGCCCAGCTCTGTGCCTTCACGCACGGCGTCATGCAGGCGTGGGCGGGCCACCGCCCCGGCTATTACGACCTCGTCCACTCGCACTACTGGCTGTCCGGCCAGGTCGGCTGGCTGGCCGCCGAGCGCTGGGGCGCGCCCCTCGTGCACGCCATGCACACCATGGCCAAGGTCAAGAACGCGGCGCTCGCCGAGGGCGACACCCCCGAGCCGGCCGCCCGCGTCATCGGCGAGACCCAGATCGTGCGCGCCGCCGACCGCCTCATCGCGAACACGGCGGAGGAGGCCGACGAGCTGGTCCGCCACTACGAGGCCGACCACGGCAGCGTCGCCGTCGTGCACCCCGGCGTGAACCTGGACCGCTTCCGCCCCGCCGACGGCAGGGCCGCGGCCCGCGCCCGCCTGGGCCTGCCGCAGGACGCGCTGGTCCCCCTCTTCGCGGGCCGCATCCAGCCCCTCAAGGCCCCGGACATCCTCCTCAAGGCCGTCGCCGTCCTCCTCGACGAGCGCCCGGAGCTCCGCTCCCGCATCGTCGTCCCGGTGGTCGGCGGCCCCAGCGGCAGCGGCCTCGCCAAGCCGGCGGCCCTCCAGAAGCTCGCCGCGCGGCTCGGCATCGCGGACGTGGTCCGCTTCCAGCCGCCGGTCGGCCAGGAGGCGCTCGCGGACTGGTTCCGCGCGGCCTCCGTCCTGGTCATGCCGTCCTACAACGAGTCCTTCGGGCTCGTCGCCATAGAGGCCCAGGCCGCCGGTACGCCGGTGATCGCCGCGTCCGTGGGCGGCCTCCCCGTAGCCGTACGGAACGAACAGACCGGCTTCCTGGTCGACGGGCACGAACCTGCCCGCTACGCGCGCGTGCTCCGCGACTTCGCCGACCACCCCCACCTGGTCGACACCATGGGCGACGCGGCAGCCCGCCACGCCCTCTCCTTCGGCTGGGACACGGCGGCCTCCGCCACGGCGGACGTCTACACGGCGGCGATGCAGGCCCGACGCCGTGTCGTACCCTCGCACCATGGCTGACCAGCGACAGGCACACGACGTCATCGAGTCCACGCTGAAGGACGCCGAGCTGGAGTGGGAGAGCCCGGAGGCGGGCTCGTACGTCGTGAAGCTCCCCGGCACCCGCAAGCTCTCGACGACCCTCTCGCTGCGCGTGGGCCGACACAGCCTCTCGCTCAACGCCTTCGTGATCCGCCACCCGGACGAGAACGAGGCCGGGGTGCACCGCTGGCTCCTGGAGCGCAATCTCCGCCTGTACGGCGTGAGTTACGCGGTCGACCAGCTCGGCGACATCTACCTCACCGGGAAGCTCCCGCTCTCCGCCGTCACCCCCGACGAACTGGACCGCCTCCTCGGCTCGGTCCTCGAGGCGGCGGACGGCTCCTTCAACACGCTCCTCGAACTCGGCTTCGCGAGCGCGATCCGCAAGGAGTACGAGTGGCGGGTGGCGCGCGGCGAGTCGACGCGCAACTTGGACGCGTTCACGCATCTGACGCAGCGGCCTACGAAGTAGCGTTTTTCGCGGGCTTGTTGAGTGCTAGCCGAGCGACACCATCCGTACCACCGTCACGGTCAGCACGGACCCGGAGACGTAGTAGAGGACTATCGCCCCGCCGACCGTCGCCTCGCGGCGGTCGCGTTCTCCGGAGACCGTGGTGGAACCGTGGCCGTAGGGGTCGTGGGAGAGCGTGCGGGCCATTTCGGCGCGGAAGGCGTCCGGGTTGGCCATCTTGGCGAGGGTGTCGTCGGCGGGCGGTGCGAAGGCGACGCGGCAGGCGCCGCGCCTGCGTCTGCGGCTCAAGCCGGGCCCCGCCTCTCCGCCTCGTCGCGGGCGAGCCGGGCCAGGATCGCGTCGGCCTCCGGGTCGGGGACCGCCTCCAGCATCCAGTGCCGCATGACGGCGTGGATCTCGCCGACCCCCGCCGCGTTGATCGCCTTGTCGAACTCGACGCGGCGCTTCGGGTCGAGCGCGGCGCGGATCGACGGGATGCTGTTGGGGACGTCGACCTCGACGCCGCCCACCAGCGTTCTGGGCGGTTCGTCAGTTCTGGAGGAGGTCCTTGGGGGTTCGGCCATGTACGGTCACGTACCCGCCGAACTGCCCGGTCAAGCGGGGCTGTTCTCGGCCGCCACGGGCGCCGGGGTGGCGGGCTTCGAGGGCTCGGTGTCCGACAGTCCGCGCATCAGCGCCCAGTAGCCGATCGCCGTCACCGTGCCGAGGATCGCGCACCCCGCCCACAGCCATCCGGCGCCCGCCGTGTCGATCACCCAGCCGCCCGCGAGCGGGGCGACGAGGGCTGCCGCGGACCACGACATGGTGTAGACGCCCTGGTAGCGGCCGCGTCCTTCGGCGGGGGAGAGCCGGGCCACGAGCCCCGACTGCGTAGGCGCGTTGATCATCTCGCCGAGCGTCCACACCACGACCGTGAGCGCGTACGCGGCGAGCGATCCGGCGAGGGCGGTGAGCGCGAAGCCGTACCCGATGAGCAGCGAGGAGACGGTCAACAACCGCCCGGGGTCCCGGCGTTCGATGTACCGGGTGAGCGGGATCTGCAGCGCGACGATCACGACACCGTTCACGGCGGCGACGAGCCCGACGTCCGAACTGCTCAGCCCGTTCTCGCCCATGACGATCGGCAGCCCGACCGAACTCTGGGTGAACACGACGGCGACCAGGAAGGACAGTCCCACCATCAGCATGAAACGGCCGTCGCGCAGCACGGTCCCCATGGTGACGGCGGGCGGCGGCACGGAGCCGACCACCACGGTGCGCTCCGGCCGCGACTCCTTCACCTTCACGAAGACGACGCAGGCGCAGGCGAACGTCATCCCGGCCTCGACGAGGAAACCGAGCGTGTAGCTCTGCGCGACGAGGAACCCCGCATACACGGACGAGACCGCGAACCCCAGGTTGATTGCCCAGTAGTTGAGCGAGAACGCCCTGACGCGGTCCTCGGGGCGCACGATGTCGGCCATCATCGCCTGGATCGCGGGCCGCGAGGCGTTCGACGCGAGGCCGAGGGCGAAGCCGGTGACCGCGATCCACGCCGGGTCGCGCACGAAGGCGAGCGCGGCGACCGTCGCCGAGGTTGCGAGCTGTGCGCCGAGCAGGGTGGGCCGCCGCCCGAGCCGGTCGGCGAGGACCCCGCCGAGCACGGACGCGATGACGCCGCCGAGCCCGATCAGCGAGGCGACGAGACCGGCGTACGAGGCCGAGAACCCACGCGAGGCGGTCAGATACAGCGCGAGGAAGGTGAGTACAAAGTTTCCCAGCCGGTTGACGAGGGTGCTGGTCCACAGCCACCAGAATTCACGCGGCAGCCCGGAGACGGACTCCGTGGCGGCACGTCTGAGCGAGGCGACTGACATGGGTGCATCCCCCGGGGCCGATGTAAGCAGTGCAGAAGGTTTACGTAACTTACTCGCCGGGTATCTGTGGGGGCCACTCAATTGACGGGGACCGTCAATCGGCGGCCGCCGGACCGGTCGATTAGGCTCGGCCCCATGGCCGACGCACCGTACAAGCTGATCCTCCTCCGCCACGGCGAGAGCGAGTGGAACGCGAAGAACCTGTTCACCGGATGGGTGGACGTCAACCTGAACGAGAAGGGCGAGAAGGAGGCGGTCCGCGGCGGTGAGCTGCTCAAGGACGCCGGCCTGCTCCCCGACGTGGTCCACACGTCGCTCCAGAAGCGCGCGATCCGCACCGCGCAGCTGTCCCTGGAGGCGGCCGACCGCCACTGGATCCCGGTCCACCGCAGCTGGCGCCTGAACGAGCGCCACTACGGCGCCCTCCAGGGCAAGGACAAGGCGCAGACGCTCGCCGAGTTCGGCGAGGAGCAGTTCATGCTGTGGCGCCGCTCGTACGACACCCCGCCGCCGGCCCTGGACCGTGACGCGGAGTACTCGCAGTTCTCCGACCCCCGCTACGCGACGCTCCCGCCGGAGCTGCGCCCGCAGACGGAGTGCCTCAAGGACGTCGTCGTCCGCATGCTCCCGTACTGGTTCGACGGCATCGTCCCGGACCTGCTCACGGGCAAGACGGTCCTGGTCGCGGCCCACGGCAACTCGCTGCGCGCCCTGGTCAAGCACCTCGACGGCATCTCCGACGCCGACATCGCGGGCCTGAACATCCCGACGGGCATCCCGCTCTCCTACGAGCTCGACGCCGACTTCAAGCCGGTCAAGCCGGGCGGCACGTACCTGGACCCCGACGCGGCGAAGGCGGCCATCGAGGCGGTCAAGAACCAGGGCAAGAAGAAGTAGCTTCCGTGATCATGCCTCCCACCTGCGCGAATGGCGCGGGTGGGAGGCTTTTTCATGCCCGGAGGTGCCGTCGGTTGCCGCTCGGGGGCCCCTAAGCTCGTGGTCCCGATGCCGTGGAGGACTCATGAAACGCATACCCGTTCTCGCCCTGGCGGTCTTGGCTGCCGCTCTGCTCTCGGCGTGTGCGCAGGAGAAGCCCGAACTGCGACCCACCAGGTCGGCCGGGGAGGGCGCTTGGTACGAGAGCACCAAGGCCGATCGCCACGAGTACTGCGAGGCCTACCGCGCGCACGACCCGCAGCACCCCGTCATGATCCCGACGTACGCGTCGGAGGAGTCGAGGGACGAGTTCGCCGACGACTTCTACAACGTGCTGAAGAAGAAGTGTTGAGGGCGTAGTTGGAGGCATGGCGTCGGCCGGAGCGATAGCCTCCGCCGCATGGCCCGTGACCTCTACAACGTGCGTGTGCTCCCCGGTGACGACGCTCCCGTCCCGCTCAGCGAGGAAGAGGAGCGGCGCTACCGGAACATCCTGTTCAGCGAGTTGGGCAATCAGATTGCCGACCGCGGGACCGCGACGTACCCCGCGTACACCCCCGAGGAGCGCAGGCGTCTCGTCGAGGTGGGGCGGCGGCTGAGTGAGCACTGGGGGATGCCGGTGCGGGTGACGGCCGACGACGAGTGCAGGATGCGGTTGAGTGTCGGGTCCGGCGGCGCCGTCATTGCGGGCTGACCCAACCCGCGATCTCCCCCGCACACGCCCCCGCCCCCGCCCCCGCCCCCGTCGTGTCCACCACCAGGTCGTAGGTCACGCCCTCGTGCACCGCGGTCGCCTGGGAGGAGGCCATGCCGGGGATGCGGTCGGGCCGGGTGGCTTCCCGGGCGGACGCGACCTGTGCGTCGCAGTGGATGCCCACCCAGAGGACGTCGAGGCCGGTCAGGGCCTTGCGCCAGCGGGTCTGGGAGTGGGGGCCGGCCAGGAAGACCTCGTCGATGATCACGGGCGCTCCTGCCGCCGCCATCGCCGCGACACCCGCCATCCACGCGTCCTCGATCCGGCGGAAGGCGGGGCCCACGGAGATCGAGCCGTCGGGGGCGAACTCGATGCCTGCGCCTGATGGAGGCAGGGCCTGGATCAGCGTGTCCACGCTGAGGGTCAGCCAGGGAGAGGGCAGGAGCAGCGTCTGAAGTTCGCGGGCGATGGTCGACTTGCCTGAGCTGGAGCCGCCGTTGAGGACGATCACTTGGGGCATGGCGGCAGCCTACGCAGCAACTGCCGCGCTCGCGTGCGCCGTTGATGCGCCCGCCCGAATGGGCATGCAATGGGGGAAGGACTCCACCGCGGAGCCCCGTCGAGGAGGGAAAACCATGGCCGCCGACTCCCCGAAGCCGAACCCGTCCCCCGAAGTACCGGTCGAAGTGGGCCGGTCCGTACCGAAGTTGGTGCTGCTCGGAGCCTGCGGATGCGGCTCGGGCTGCGGCTGCGGCTGCCAGTCGGGCGCTCCGTGCAAGTGCGGCGGCAGCTGCTGACCACAGCCGCCGAGATCGACGAACGGGGCCCCGCACACATCCGTGCGGTGCCCCGTTCGCGTAGACGACGACGCCGTCGTACCCGTGAAGGTGTCAGGCGCTCTCGGCCGGCGCCGCCGTCGACGCCTGCACCTCGTCCGCGTGCTCACCCGTCACCAGGTAGACGACCCGCTTGGCCACCGACACCGCGTGGTCCGCGAAGCGCTCGTAGTAGCGGCCGAGCAGCGTCACGTCGACCGCCGTCTCGATGCCGTGCTTCCACTTCTCGTCCATCAGGTGCTGGAAGAGCGTGCGGTGCAGCAGGTCCATCTCGTCGTCGTCCTGCTCCAGCTGCATCGCCAGGTCGACGTCCTTGGTGATGATGACCTCCGCCGCCTTCGCCATCAGGCGCTGCGCCAGCTGACCCATCTCCAGGATCGTGGCGTGCAGGTCGTGGGGGACCGCCCGCTCCGGGAAGCGGAGGCGGGCCAGCTTCGCCACGTGCTGGGCGAGGTCACCGCTGCGCTCCAGGTCGGCGCTCATACGGAGCGAGGTGACGACGATACGGAGGTCCGTCGCCACCGGCTGCTGGCGGGCCAGCAGGGCTATGGCCCGCGCCTCCAGCTCGTGCTGCAGATCGTCCACCTTCTGGTCGGCGGCGATCACGGTCTCGGCGAGCTTCAGGTCGGCGTCGAGCATGGCCGTGGTGGCGCGCCCGATCGCCGACCCGACAAGGCGGGCCATCTCGACCAGGCCCTCGCCGATCGAGTCAAGTTCCTCGTGGTACGCGTCACGCATGCGGCGTTCCCTCTCTGTACCTGGCTACGTATGGGACCCGGTTGGCCCCACGCTCCCACGTTCCGTCCTGTACGCGTCCGAATCCGGCACCACAAGTGAATCGACCCCGTACCCAAGGTGAACTCTGGGCGACGAGTGTTCGAGCGGCCACTCGGATGGCTGTGGAGGAGTGGCCGGTGCCGCATAACCTGAAGACATGGACGTGAACGCGGCGGTCGCCGCAGCGGCAGCGATCGCCGGAGTGTGCACCGGTGTCATCGCCATGCTGGCGTTTCGCTGGAGCGAACGCGACCAGAAACGCCCCACCCGCACCTCCCTGCACACGGACCCGGTCCTTCCGCCCGGCGTCGACACCGTGCTCTCCGTGCTCCGCTCCTCCGCCGTCGTCCTCGACGAGGCGGACAGCGTGGTCAAGGCCAGCTCGGCGGCGTACGCCCTCGGTCTCGTACGCGGCGGGAAGCTCGCGGTCGAACCGATGCTGCAGATGGCCCGCGACACCCGGCGCGACGGGGAGATACGCCAGGTCGAGCTGGATCTCCCGCGGCGCGGCACCGGACGGGGCGACGCCCTCGCCGTGTCCGCCCGCGTCGCCCCGCTCGGCTCCCGGCTCGTACTGCTGCTCGTCGAGGACCTCACCGAGGCCCGGCGCATCGAGGCCGTACGCCGCGACTTCGTCGCGAATGTGAGCCATGAGCTGAAGACGCCGGTCGGCGCCCTGTCGCTGCTGTCGGAAGCCGTGATGGACGCCTCCGACGACCCCGAGGCCGTCGAGCGGTTCGCCGGCCGCATGCAGAACGAGGCGACCAGGCTCACCAGCCTCGTACAGGAACTCATCGACCTGTCGCGCGTGCAGAACGACGACCCGCTGGAGGACTCCGAGCCGGTGCGCGTCGACGAACTCGTCGCCGAGGCCATCGACCGCTGCCGCCAGCCCGCCGCGAGCAAACAGATCACGATGGCCGCCGGCGGCACCGCCGACCTGCGCGTATGGGGAAACCGGGGCCAGCTCGCGGCCGCCCTCGGCAACCTCGTCGAGAACGCCGTCAACTACTCGCCGGCCCGTACGCGCGTGGGCATAGCCGCCCGCCGAGTCTCCGCCGGCGGCGGCGACCGCATCGAGATAGCCGTCACCGACCAGGGCATCGGCATCTCGGAGAAGGACAAGGAGCGCGTCTTCGAGCGCTTCTACCGCGTCGACCCGGCCCGCTCCCGCGCGACCGGCGGCACGGGCCTCGGCCTCGCCATCGTCAAGCACGTGGCGGCCTCGCACGGCGGGGAGGTGACCGTGTGGAGCTCCGAGGGACAGGGCTCCACCTTCACGCTGCGGCTGCCCGAAGCGGCCGCGACCCGCGCCTCACGTTCCCCCAAGACATCCCGCACCAGTGGCCCCGGAGACGTACGCGACGAAGACGACGCACACGGGCCCGACAACACAACCGCATACGCATCCCTTCCTGCCACTCCTGCCGCCCCGGAGGTCCTTCCGTGACCCGAGTGCTTGTCGTAGAGGACGAGGAGTCCTTCTCCGACGCCCTGTCCTACATGCTCCGCAAGGAGGGTTTCGAGGTCGCCATCGCGGCCACGGGACCCGACGGCCTCGACGAGTTCGAGCGCAACGGTGCCGACCTCGTCCTGCTCGACCTGATGCTGCCGGGCCTGCCCGGCACCGAGGTCTGCCGTCAGCTGCGCGGCCGTTCCAACGTCCCGGTGATCATGGTGACCGCCAAGGACAGCGAGATCGACAAGGTCGTCGGGCTCGAAATAGGAGCCGATGACTACGTCACCAAGCCGTTCTCCTCGCGCGAGCTGGTCGCTCGCATCAGGGCCGTCCTGCGCCGCCACGGAGAGCCGGAGGAGGTCGCGCCGCAGGCCCTGGAGGCCGGGCCCGTCCGCATGGACGTCGACCGTCACGTCGTGACGGTGGGCGGCGGCAAGGTCGACCTTCCGCTCAAGGAGTTCGACCTCCTGGAGATGCTGCTGCGCAACGCGGGCCGCGTGCTGACCCGTATGCAGCTGATCGACCGCGTCTGGGGCGCCGACTACGTGGGCGACACCAAGACGCTCGACGTCCACGTGAAGCGCCTCCGCGCCAAGATCGAGCCGGACCCCGGGGCGCCGAGGTTCCTCGTCACGGTGCGCGGGCTCGGCTACAAGTTCGAGCCGTAGGCCGTACCCGGCACATGGCATACGGCGGAGGGGCGGAACCCACATCGGGTTCCGCCCCTCCGCCGTATGTACGGCTACGTGCTCAGTGGCCCGCGGGGCTCTCCGACTCGGAGGCCGACGTCGAGGCCGAGGCCCCGTGACCGGGCGTCGCGGACGTCGAGGTCGACGCCGACGTGGACGGGCTCGCGGAGGTGCCCGGCGCGGCCGGGACCTCGCTCGGGCCCCACTTCTTGAAGTAGCTGTCCGCCGGCACCACGAACGCCTTCAGCTTCACGTCTCCGGCCTTGCTGAAGGAGAACGTGATCGGCTGCGCGTTGCCGTCGAGGACGGCGGTGCGGCTGTTGGGCAGCTCGGCGGAGGCGTTGCCCTTGCCGCCGAGGACGACGGAGCCGCCGGCCGGGACGGTGATCTTCGAGGCGCCCTTGGCGTCCGTCAGCTTCGCGGTCTTGCCGACGCCGTCGACGGTGATCGCGTCGAGCGTCTGGGCGGAGCTCCCGTTGTTGAAGAGCGTGCCCGTGACGACGGCCGGGCCCTTGGACTCGCGGTCCGGCTGGGTGATGACGGTGGCGTTCTGGATCCGGATGTCACCGACCGAGGTCGCGGCGTTGTCCGGCTTGACCTCGAGTGTCTGCGCGTTGTTGCCGGCGCCGCATGCGGCGAGCGAGGCGATCGAGAACGCGATGGCGGCGGCGGCGAGGGAGCCGCGTCGAAGACTGCTGCTCACGGCGGCGGCAACTCCTTGAACGTGGGCGGGCAAGGCGGCAAGGTGTAAAGCCGCCCTAAGGGTCTGTCAGCGGCCTTAGGTTACCGAGCCGTTCCCGAGCCGCCGCACCCGACCCGCCCCTCGGGACCGGACGCTGTTCCCGGCCGCTCCGCCCGCACCCCGATCACCCCGCGTTCCCCACGGTCACCATTGGGTCGCCGAAGCCCCTTGTTCATCATTCACATAATGCCTGTCCAGGTGCCTGGACGGATATCCGGTAAGGAATGCGCGGGGGTCCGGAAAAACGATCACGTGGGGCGACGATTCGCGAAGATCAATTCTGGATTCATCTCGAACGTACCTCCGAGTCCCTGAACGGAGTAGCGAAAGTTCATCGCTTCGAAGCACGCAAACCGGGACTTTCAGCCCCTGGAGGGCCCGCTGGGGCGGCGGTAGCGTACCCGTTTCGGCTTCCTCGAAGAACGGCTCCGACCTGCGAATACCGCCCTCCGCCACCCCTCCGCAGCACGTTCCTGTTGGAGTTGTCAAGCCCCGAGATATGCCCTGACCTGCGAAAACGCCATTCAGAACCCGCAGTTTCCGTGTTAGACTGGATAGCCACGGAAGGGGTACCTGTCACATGACGTTCAAGGTTGGCGACACCGTGGTCTATCCCCATCACGGGGCCGCGCTGATCGAGGCTATCGAAACTCGCCAGATCAAAGGCGTGGACAAGACCTACTTGGTGCTGAAGGTCGCCCAGGGCGACTTGACGGTACGTGTGCCAGCGGACAATGCGGAGTTCGTCGGCGTGCGTGATGTGGTCGGTCAGGACGGGCTCGACCGGGTCTTCGAGGTGCTGCGCGCGTCGTACGCCGAGGAGCCCACGAACTGGTCGCGCCGTTACAAGGCAAACCTGGAGAAGCTCGCCTCCGGCGATGTCATCAAGGTCGCGGAAGTG
Source organism: Streptomyces sp. UC4497 (assembly GCF_054871485.1). NCBI lineage: Bacteria > Bacillati > Actinomycetota > Actinomycetes > Kitasatosporales > Streptomycetaceae > Streptomyces > Streptomyces sp. UC4497. The sequence continues at coordinate 58,619 of NZ_JBTYHB010000035.1, forward strand.
GTTCGTGACCTGTGGCGTCGGGAGCGTGAGCGCGGACTCTCCGCAGGTGAGAAGCGCATGCTCGCCAAGGCTCGCCAGATCCTGGTGAGCGAGCTCGCACTCGCGGAGAACACGAACGAGGACAAGGCCGAGGCCCTGCTCGACGAGGTTCTCGCGTCCTGATGCGCGCTGCCGCGACACCGTGTACGTAACGGTCATGCGCGTAACGGCCATGCACGTAACGACTGCTGTCGCGTAAAGAACAATGCCGTGGTGCCCGATGACCCTGATGGTGTCGCCGGGCGCTGCGGCATGTTCATACCCAGTTCGTACCCATACACGCTTCGCGTGATCCCCTGTGGTGTGCCGGGCCCGGACAGCTGGCTCGACCAGTGTCACGGAAGGGTCCGGTCAAGGCGTCGCGCCCGGCACGCTGTGGCCATACCCACCTCTCCCGAGCGCACAAACCTGAACGGAACCGATGTCTGACGAAACGCGTCCATTGGACAACACAGCAGGCAGCGCAGTACGCACCGCGGCCGTGATTCCGGCCGCCGGCCGGGGCGTGCGCCTCGGTCCAGGCGCCCCCAAGGCGCTGCGCGCGCTGAGCGGTACTCCGATGCTGATCCATGCCGTCCGCGCGATGGCGGCGTCCCGCGCCGTGTCCCTCGTCGTGGTGGTCGCGCCGCCCGACGGCGCCGCAGAAGTGAAGCTGCTGCTCGCCGATCACTCCCTGCCCGAGCGCACCGACTTCGTCGTCGTGCCCGGTGGGGAGAGCCGGCAGGAGTCGGTGCGGCTCGGGCTCGAGGCCCTGCCGGACGGCATCGACATCGTGCTCGTGCACGACGCGGCCCGCCCCCTCGTGCCGGTCGACACGGTCGACGCGGTCATCGAGGCCGTACGGGACGGGGCTCCGGCCGTCGTTCCGGCGCTGCCGCTCGCGGACACGGTCAAGGAGGTCGTGCCGAGCACCGACGGTTCGCCGGAGCCGGTCGTCGCGACGCCCTCGCGGGCCAAGCTGCGGGCCGTGCAGACGCCGCAGGGGTTCGACCGGGAGACGCTCGTGCGCGCGCACGAGGCCGTGACCGAGGATGTGACGGACGACGCCGGGATGGTCGAGCACCTCGGCCACCAGGTGGTGCTGGTGCCGGGGCACGAGGAGGCGTTCAAGGTGACGCGGCCGCTCGATCTGCTGCTGGCCGAGGCCGTGCTCGCGCGGAGGAGGGCCAACGATGGGTTCTGACCAGGTGGTTCTTCCGCAGGTCGGCATCGGGACCGACATCCATGCCTTCGAAGAGGGCCGCGAGCTGTGGTGCGCAGGGCTGAAGTGGGAGGACTCCGGTCCCGGGCTCGCGGGGCACTCCGATGCGGATGTCGTGGCGCATGCGGCCTGCAACGCGTTGTTCTCGGCTGCCGGGCTGGGTGATCTCGGGCAGCACTTCGGTACCGGGCGGCCCGAGTGGTCCGGGGCGAGTGGGATCACGCTGCTGGCCGAGGCCGCGCGGATCGTGCGCGAGGCCGGGTTCGTGATCGGGAACGTGGCCGTGCAGGTCGTCGGGCCGCGGCCCAAGATCGGGAAGCGGCGCGACGAGGCGCAGAAGGTCCTCTCGGAGGCCGCGGGGGCGCCGGTGACGGTGTCGGGTGCGACCACGGATGGGCTCGGGTTTCCCGGGCGTGACGAGGGGTTGATGGCGGTGGCGACGGCGTTGGTTGCGCGGGTGTAATCCGCCGGTCACCGCCGGGGCGCTGCCCCGGACCCCGCGCCTCAAGCGCCGGCGGGGCTGAAGTGGCTTGAGTGGCCCGGACCTCACTCGAGTGGGCACAGTGCCCTGCCAGCTTATTGCGAATCGGTTGCAGTTAGCATGGGTGGGCAGTGTGGTCCGTTCGTGGTGAAGGCAGGCGATGGGTGAATACGTGATCCGCGTGGCCGGGGACGGCGACGTGGATGAGGCCCGTGCCGTCATGCTGGACACCGTGTACCGCGACCTGCGCTCCGGGTACGTGCCGCGCTGGCACGCCGACATCGTCGACCCGGCCGCCCACTATCTGCGCCCCGAACGCTGCACCCTGCTCGTCGCCGAGCACCGGGAGAGCGGGGAGATCGTCGCCACCGGCGCCGTCCGCGACCGCGGGCCCGCCGCCCCGCCGAACCCGCAGTGGGTCGCCGACCGCTTCCCCTCCGGGTCCACCGCCCAGCTGTGCCGGATCTACGTACGCCCGGAGCACCGGAGGCACGGACTCGCGAGGGCTCTCGTGCGGGAGCTGACCGACTTCGTGGTCGGGGTCGGTGGGTACGAGGCGCTTTACCTGCACACCGATCCCGCCGTGCCGGGCGCCGAGCCCTTCTGGCGTTCCGTCGCCCAAGAGGTGTGCGACGAGCGGGAGTTGCCGGGGGGTGGCCAGGGCATCGTGCACTTCGAGCTGCCGCTGCCCGCGCCGGTTCCCGCGTACGCGCCCGTCGGCTGATGCGGCGCCGCGGCTTTCTGCTGGCGGCGGCCGGGATCGGGCTGACGTCCGCCTGCGGCTCGTTCACCGGTACCGCACGTCACGGCCGGATAGCCGTCGACCTCGCCTTCGCGCCCACCCAGGGCCTCTCCCCGTACAGCGACGACGGGCTGCTGCTCAGCCGGCTCGCCGTCGTCGACGGGCTCACCCGCATGGACACCGCCGGTGTCGTGCACCCCGCGCTCGCCGAGAAGTGGACCCGCACGTCCGCCACCACCTGGGAGTTCACGCTGCGCGATGCCCGGTTCCAGGACGGCGGGCGGGTCACTGCCGATGCCGTCGAGGGGGCGCTGACGCGGGCCGGGCGGGCGAAGACGCAGCCGAGGGTGCTCAGCGACATGCGGCTCACCGCGCGTGCCGTGGGGGAGCGGACCGTACGGATCACCACGGGCACCGCCGACCCGCTGCTGCCCGCGCGGCTCGCGAACCCGTCGCTCGCGATCTTCTCCCCGGCCGCGTACAAGAAGGACGGCGGCGTCGATCCCGTCGGGACCGCCACCGGGCCCTTCGCGCTGACCAAGGTGAACGGGGCCGTGTCCGCGACGCTCGACCGGTTCGACGGGCACTGGCGCGGGCAGGCGGCCGCGCGCGGGCTCGATGTGACGTTCGTCGCCGACAACAACGCCCGCGCCAATGCGCTGCGTTCGGGCCAGATCGAGATCGCCGAGTTCGTGCCCGCCGCCCAGGCACTCGTCCTCGGCGACCGGGCGCGCGAGGTCGCCACCGTGCGCACCACGACCCTGTACTTGAACACGCGGACCGGGCCGCTCGCGGACGCCGGTCTGCGGGCCGCCGTGCGGGAGTCCATCGATACGAGCGCCCTCGCGCGCAGCGTGTACGAGGGGTACGCCACGCGGGGCGCGGGCCTGCTGGGCCCCGGTTTCGCCTGGGCCGACGGCAAGCAGCTCCCCGTCACGGGCCGCGCGAAGGCGGCGAAGCCGCACGGGCAGACGCTCACCCTCGCCACGTACACCAACCGGGCCGAGCTGCCCGAGGTCGCCGCCGCGCTCCAACAGCAGCTGCGGCGCGCCGGGTTCGCGGTGCGGCTCGTCGTGAAGGACTACGCGCGCCTCGAGTCGGGCGCGTTGGACGGGGAGTACGACGCGTTCCTGATGTCCCGGTCCACCGCGCTCGACACCGGCGACCCGGTCTCGTATTTCGCCTCCGACTACACCAGCGACGGAAGCTTCAACATCTCGCAGTTGAGCGACCGCGGGGTGGACGGCCTCGTGCGCGAGGCCGCCGGGCTCGAAGGGGCGGCGCGGCACCGGGCCATGCTGCGCGCCGAGGCCGCGATTCTCGGCACCGACGCGGCCGTGCCGATCGTCCACGAACAGCATCTGCAGGGCGTCGGGGCCGGGGTGCGCGGGGTCGTTCTCGACCCCTATGAGCGACAGTTCGTCGGCTTGGAGACGCGCGCCTGATGTCCCGTATCCGCAAGGGCCTGTCCGTGACGGTGGGCCGTGTGGGCGCCGCCGCCGGCCTGCTCGTGCTCACCGCGCTGCTGCCCTGGCTGACCCGCACCGATCCCGCGCTCACCGTGCTGCACGCGCGCTACGGCGACGCGCCCACGACGCCGAAGCAGCTCGCCGAGGTGCGGGACCAACTCGGCCTGGACGAGGGGCCGTTCACGTTCCTCGGGCAGTGGGTGCGGGGGCTCGCGCACGGGGATCTCGGCGCGTCCTGGGTGACCGGCGCCGATGTCGCCTCCGACGTGGGCTCCGCGTTCTGGGTGTCCTTGTCCCTCATGGCGTACGCGATGGTGGTCGCGGTCGTGCTGGCCGTGGCGCTCTGCGTACCGACGCTCCGGCGCGCGCGGCCCGAACCGGCGCACGGGGTGGGCGCGGGGATTCTCGCCGCGCTCCCCGAGTTCCTCCTCGCCTCCGTCCTCGCGACGCTGTTCGCCGTGCACCTGCGCTGGTTCCCGGCGCAGGGCTGGGCCTCGCCCGCCTCCGCCGTGCTGCCCGCGCTCGCCCTCGGCATCCCGGCAGGGGCCGTGCTCGGGCGGCTCGGCCAGGACGCGCTGCCCGCCGCGTTCGCCGAACCGTGGGTGCGGGCGGCGCGGGCGAACGGCATGCCGCGCGCGCGGATCGCCCGGCACGCGATGCGGCGGACGCTGCCCGCGGTGCTGCCGCAGGCGGGGCTCACGGTGGTCGGGCTCACCGGGGCCGCGGCCGCGGTGGAGGCGGTCTTCGCGATTCCGGGGCTCGGCGGCACGGCCGTCGCGGCCGCGCTCGACCTCGACCTGCCGCTGCTCCAGGGGTGCCTGTTGGTGCTGCTGGGGCTCGGAGTGGCCGCGGCCGTGGTGGTCGGTCTCGTACGCCGCCGGCTGCTCGGTCCCGCGCTCGAAGCGGGCGCGCTGCCGGGGCTCGCGCGGGTGGCCGGGGGCGGGCGCGGGCGGCTGTACGCCTCCGGGGCGCTGGCCGCTGGGCTGCTCGCCGTCATCGTGTGGGGGCTGACCCGGGATCCGCTCCAGGTCGACCTTGCCGCCAGGCTGTCGGGTCCGTCCGGAGCCCACCCCTTCGGTACCGACGCGCTCGGCCGCGACGTCCTCGCCCGGCTCGGCCACGGGGCGCTGCGCACGCTCGCCGTGGCGGCGGCCGTCTGCGCGGTGTGCTTCGTGGTGGGTGTCGGCCTGGGTCTGATGCGGTGGACCGCGGGGCTCACCGAGGTCGCCAACGCGCTGCCCGCGATCCTGGCGGGTCTCCTTGTCACCGGGCTGTTCGGGGCGGGCGTCGCGGGGGCGGCGGTCGCCGTCGCCGCGGTCGGCTGGGCGCCGCTCGCCGCGCACACGGCGGCCGTCGCCGAGGCGGAGCGGGGGGCCGGGTATGTCGAGGCGGCGGTCGCCTCAGGCGCGGGGCGGTGGCAGGTGTTGCGGCGGCATGTGCTCAGCGCGGTGGTGCCGACGGTGGGGCGGCATGCGGTGCTGCGGCTCGCTCCTACGACCCTGGCGCTGGCGTCCCTTGGTTTTCTGGGGCTGGGGACGCAGCCGCCGACGCCCGAGTGGGGGCGGTTGCTGATGGAGAACCTTCCGTATGCGGAGCGGGCGCCGTGGTCCGTGCTTGCACCTGCGGTGGGCTTGGCGGGTGTGGGGGCGATGGTGGTGTTGGCGTCCGGTTCCGCGCGCGGGCGGCGACGGTGACCGGCCACGGGGCTCCGCCCCGGACCCCGCGCCTCAAACGCCGGCGGGGCTTGATTTTGCCGAACCGGGGGTCCGGAGGCGCGCGGCTGATTCGGGAGCTTCCGTCGTACCTGCGGATGCTTGCCGGGACTCAGCTCGCGTTCAACATCGGGTTCTATGCCGTGCTGCCGTACCTCGCCACCCACCTCGCCGACACCATCGGGCTCGCGGGGTGGGCCGTGGGGCTCGTGCTCGGGCTGCGGACGTTCAGTCAGCAGGGGCTGTTCGTGGTCGGGGGTGCGCTCACCGACCGGTTCGGGCCGCGGCCGGTCGTGCTGGCGGGGTGTCTGCTGCGGATCGCCGGGTTCGTGTGGCTCGCCTTCGCGGGCAGCACGGTCACCGTCGTCGCCGCGGTCGTGCTCGTCGGGTTCGCCGCCGCGCTGTTCTCGCCCGCCGTCGAGTCGGAGGCGGCCCGCGAGGCCGTCCGCCACGAGCGCGCCACCGGCGTCCCGCGCGCCCAGGTGCTCGGCGTCTTCTCGGCGGCCGGGCAGGCCGGCGCGTTCCTCGGGCCGCTGCTCGGCACCGCGCTGCTGTACGCCGGGTTCCGGGCCGCGTGCCTGGCGGGCGCGCTCGTCTTCGTGGGGGTGTTCGCCGGGCACGCGCGCCTGATGCCGCGCCGGGAACCCGTGCGAACCCGGCGCATGCACGGCGCCCGGACCGTCTTCGCGAACCCCCGCTTCCTCGCGCTCTGCCTCGCGTACAGCGGCTACCTCATCGCCTACAACCAGCTCTATCTCGCGCTGCCCGTCGAGCTCACCCGCGCCACCGGCTCGCAGGACGCGGTGGGCCTCCTCTTCGCGCTGTCCTCGCTGCTCGTCGTCGGCGCCCAGCTGCCCGTCACCCGCTGGTCCGCGGCCCGGATCGCGCCGCGGACCGCGCTGACGGGGGGCCTGCTGCTGGTGGCGGCGGGATTCGTGACGGTCGCGGCCACGGCCCCGTACCTCCCCGGCCACACCCCATACGCGCTGCTGCCGGCCTCTGCGCTGGTCGTGCTGCTCACGCTCGGCCAGATGCTGCTCGTCCCGGCGGCGCGCGGCCTCGTCCCGGACCTGGTGGACGAGCGGTACCTGGGCCTCGCGACGGGGGCGCTGTCCTCCGTTTCAGGGCTCGCCGTACTGGCCGGGAGCGCCGGAACGGGCGCGCTGCTCACCCTGCCCGCGCCCGCCCTGTGGTCGGCGCTCGCCGTGGTGCCGCTGGCGGCGGCGGGGCTCGCCCGCTTCGTGACACCTGTGCGAAAGGAGCGCCGAAATACCGGCCCGCCCGGGTGCGTTCACGGAGGATCGGGTACGCGCCAACCGTCCCCCGAGAAGGAGTGAGGCCATGTCAGCCCAGCTGTCCGACGAGCTCAAGGCACTGCTCGACAGCAAGGTGTTCATCGCCGTTGCCACGATCCAGCCCGATGGGAGCCCTCAGGTCTCCCCGGTATGGGCGAAGCGCGACGGCGACGACGTCCTGTTCTCCACGACCGTCGACCGCCGCAAGACGAAGAACCTGCAGGCGGACCCGCGTGTGACGGTGATGGTCCAGCCGGCCGACAACCCGTACGCCTACGCCGAGATCCGCGGCACCGTGGAGATCACCACGGAGGGCGGCCAGGAACTCATCGACGAGCTGTCCCTGAAGTACACCGGCAAGAAGTACGCCGAGTTCAACCCGACGTCCGGCCAGGACGCCGAACGAGTGGTCGTCCGCGTCCGCCCCCGCAAGGTCGTCGGCCGGGTCTGATCGCTGCTCGACAGCAAGGCCCGCGGGCGGAGCCCGCTGAAGGATGCAGCATCGCCGTTGCCACGATTCAGCCCGACGGGAGTCCCCAGGTCTCGCCGGTGTGGGCGAAGCGCGACGGTGACGACGTCCTGTTCTCCACGACCGTCGACCGCCGCAAGACGAAGAACCTGCAGGCGGACCCGCGTGTGACGGTGCTGGTCCAGCCGGCCGACAACCCGTACCCGTACCCGTACGCCGAGTACGCGGAGTTCAACCCGACGGCCGGCCAGGACGCCGAACGAGTGGTCGTCCGGGTGAAGGCACGCAAGGTCGTCGGCCGAGTCTGACCGATCAAGCCCCTGCGGCGTTTGAGGCGCGGGGTCCGGGGCGGAGCCCCAAGCTCAGCCACGGCTACCCGGCGAGCGCCTCGGGGCTCCGCTCCGGACCCCGCTGCTCAATCGCCGCAGGGGCTTGATTGCTCGAGCCCCGCCGCAGGCGCGCACATCACCCGGTAAACGGCCGGAGGCCATCGCATGCCTCCGGGCCTACTACCCTGGAGGGGTGACTATTTGCCTGTACGACACCAGCGCCCGGCAGATCCGTGACTTCACCCCGCTCATTCCGGGCTGTGTCTCGATCTACCTGTGTGGCGCCACGGTGCAGGCGGCCCCGCACATCGGGCACGTCCGGTCCAACCTCAACTTCGACATCATGCGCCGCTGGCTCTCGTACCGCGGCTACGACGTCACGTTCGTGCGCAATGTGACGGACATCGACGACAAGATCATCAAGAAGGCCGGGGAGCAGAACCGGCCCTGGTGGTCGATCGGGTACGAGAACGAGCGGGCGTTCAACGACGCGTACACCGCGCTCGGTTGCCTGCCCCCGACCTACGAGCCGCGTGCCACCGGGCACGTGACCGAGATGGTCGAGATGATGCGCGGGCTCATCGAGCGCGGGCACGCGTACGAGGCCGACGGGAACGTGTACTTCGACGTGCGGTCGTTCCCCGGGTACCTGGAGCTGTCCAACCAGGAGCTGGACAATCTGCTCCAGCCGTCCGGCGAGGGCGAGACCGGTAAGCGCGACTCCCGCGACTTCGCGATGTGGAAGTCCGCCAAGCCCGGAGAGCCCAGCTGGGAGACGCCGTGGGGCCGGGGCCGTCCCGGCTGGCACCTGGAGTGCTCGGCCATGGCCCACAAGTACCTGGGGTCCGCCTTCGACATCCACGGCGGCGGGATCGACCTGATCTTCCCGCACCACGAGAACGAGATCGCGCAGGCCAAGGCCTTCGGCGACGACTTCGCGACGTACTGGGTGCACAACTCGTGGGTCACGATGTCCGGCGAGAAGATGTCGAAGTCGCTGGGCAACAGCGTCCTCGTCAGCGAGATGGTCAAGCACTGGCGGCCCATCGTCCTGCGCTACTACCTCGGCACCCCGCACTACCGCTCCACCATCGAGTACAGCGAGGACGCGCTGCGCGAGGCCGAGTCGGCGTTCGCCCGGATCGAGGGCTTCGTGCAGCGGGTGACCGAGCTGGCCGGTGGCACGGTCGCGCCCTCGGACGAGGTGCCGCCCGCCTTCGCCGAGGCCATGGACGACGACCTCGGCGTCCCGCAGGCGCTCGCCATCGTGCACACCGCGGTGCGGCAGGGGAACTCCGCCCTCGCCGCCGACGACAAGGAAGCCGCCGTCGCCCGCCTCGCCGAGGTGCGCGCCATGCTCGGCGTCCTCGGTCTCGACCCGCTCGACGAGCAGTGGGCCGCGGCGGACAGCGGTTCCGGCGAGGACCTGCACGGCGTCGTCGACCACCTCGTACGGCTCCTGCTGGAGCAGCGCGAGGCGGCCCGCGCCCGCAAGGACTGGGCCACCGCCGACGCCATCCGCGACCGGCTCAAGCAGTCCGGACTGACCATCGAGGACAGCCCCTCGGGGCCGCGCTGGACGCTCGGCTGACCACCGCCGAGCAGCCGAATGTGCCGCCTGGCGCTTCGGGCGGCACACTTCATAGACGTACGCACCCACAGATTCACGTAAGAGACAGGTAGGTCATGGCCGCCAACAGCAACCGCCGCATGTCCGGCAAGAAGGGCGCGCAGGTAGGCAGCGGTGGCAATCGGCGCCGCGGCCTCGAGGGCAAGGGCCCCACGCCGCCCGCCGAGATGCGCAAGGGGCACGCCAAGCAGCGTGCCGCCAACGCCAAGACCAAGCGCGCCCAGGCCCGTCCGGCCAACCGCACCGGCGGTCCGCGCGGCAAGTCGACCTCCGAGATGGTCGTCGGCCGCAACCCGGTCGTCGAGGCGCTGCGCGGCGGCGTGCCCGCCACGACGCTGTACGTGCAGCAGTTCATCGACAACGACGAGCGGGTGCGCGAGGCCCTGCAGGTCGCCGGTGAGCGCGGCGGGATCCACCTCATGGAGGCCCCGCGCCCCGAGCTCGACCGCATGACCAACGGGCTCAACCACCAGGGCCTCGTCCTCCAGGTCCCGCCGTACGAGTACGCGTTCCCGGAGGACCTCACCGCCGCCGCGTACGACGTGGGCGAGGACCCGCTGATCGTCGCGCTCGACGGCGTCACCGACCCGCGCAACCTCGGCGCCGTCGTCCGCTCCGTCTCCGCCTTCGGCGGCCACGGCGTGGTCGTGCCCGAGCGGCGCGCGGCCGGGATGACGGCGGGCGCGTGGAAGACGTCCGCCGGTACCGCGGCGCGCACGCCGGTCGCCCGCGCCACCAACCTGACGCGCACCCTGGAGCAGTACAAGAAGGCGGGCATCGCCGTGGTCGGCCTCGCCGCCGACGGCGAGCACACCGTGGGTGACCTGGAGGCCCTCGGCGGCCCCGTCGTCATCGTCGTCGGCAGCGAGGGCAAGGGCCTGTCCCGCCTCGTCGGCGAGACCTGCGACTACCGAGTCCGCATCCCGATGCCGGGCGGCGCCGAGTCGCTGAACGCCGGCGTCGCCGCGGGCGTCGTCCTGTACGAGGCGGCCCGCCGCCGCGCCTGACCCGTAGCCGCTGTCCGGGCCTCGAGATCCTTGACGGGGCCCGGACATTTCGGTGGGTCGGAGGCAGTGTCCTAAACACACATCACTCGGTTAGATGAGTGTGGACACCAGAACGCCCCGCACACCCTCGGGTGACCGCACGTCGGGATTCGACGACGGTCCCGCGCTGAGCATGGTGAAGGTTCCGTGCGATCCGGCGCAGGTCATCGTCAACCACGCGAGTTTCCGCGTGCGGCTCCCCACGGCGCAGCAGTCGCAACTCCCGCGCATCTCACGGCACTTGAGCGCCACGGGCGTGGCCGGAGCCGACGCGGCGACCACCCGCATCCCCGTCATCACCGCCGCAGGTACGCCCGGCGCCCGGCGCCGCCGCCCCGTCGTCATGAACGGCGGAGGCCTCGACACCAGCGGACTCCTGCAGGGCGCGCGCCGCTCCGGCGAACCGGACGAAGGCACCGCCACGCAGGTCATCCCGCGGGTCGACGAGCGCGACTTCGGCGACGACCTCGGCCTGTACCGCGACTCGCCCTCCGGCGAAGCCACCCAGGAGACGCCCACCGTCGGCCCCTGGGAGGGCGGCGCGGACACGCACACGCGGATCCTGCCGCGCATGCGCCAGTCCGGCAGCGCCTTCGAGGAGTCCGGCGAGCTCGAGCAAGTCCCGTACGGGGACGACGAGTTCGATGAGCGGACCGGTTCGCCGGACGGCGGCTCCGACGGCGAGAGCACGGCCGCCCGCCGCTACGGACCCGTCAGGCACGCCTACTATCCCGGCCGCCGGATGAACCTCGGCGTCGTGCTGCTCCCGCTGCGCGTCTTCCTCGGCTTCATCTCCATCTACGCCGGCATGGGCAAGCTCTGCGACCCCGTCTACTTCGACGGCGGAGAGCGCGGCTCCATGGTCAAGTGGCTGAACTCGCTGCACCCCTGGGCCCTCGCCGAACCGCTCCGCGACTGGGCGCTCCAGCACCCCGTCGGCGCGGGCCTCGTGATCGCCTTCCTCCAGGTCATCGTCGGCGTGCTCACGGTCCTCGGCCTGTGGCAGCGGCTCGCCGCCGGCATCGGCGCGCTGCTCTCCGCGGCGCTGCTCGTCACCGTCAGCTGGAAGACCCTCCCCGCCTACGACGCGCCCGACATCATCTACCTCGCCGCCTGGTCCCCGCTGATCATCGCCGGCGCCCCCGTCTACTCCATCGACGGCAAGCTCGCGGGCGGCGCCTGGCGCCGACTCGGACCGCGCGCCGCACTGTGGGACCTGCGCGGCTACGTCCTGCGCCGCGGCACCGTCGTCGCGACCCTCGTCATCGGCGGCACGCTGCTCATCGGCTCGGTGCTCGGCGGCGCCGTCCGCGACGCCGACCGGGTCACCGCCCCGGGCCCCGGCGACGCGCCCCGCAACGAGGTGCCCGGCTCCCCGCTCCCCTCCGAGCCCGGCACCAGTGCCTCGCAGCGCCAGCACACCAGGAGCCCTTCGGCCTCGTCCTCCGACGCGCCGACGCGGGGCGCCACGACGCGCCCGTCCGGATCCCCCAGCTCCGCCGGCGCGACCGCGGGCACGGACACGGGCGCCACGAGCGGCACCACGACGACGCCGACCCAGGGCGCCACCGCGGGCCAGGCCCCGCCGCAGCAGTCGGCGCCGCAGCAGCAGCCGCCGTCGAGCACCGGCGGCGCGCCGACCTCGGGCGGCACGTCAACGGACGGCGGCACGTCGTCCGGCGGCCAGGACGGCAAGAAGTCGGGCCTGGTGGGCGGACTGCTGGGCGAGTAACGCGCTCTTCCTGCCTGTACGACGATGGGGCCCCGCACGATTCATGTGCGGGGCCCCATCGTCGTACAGGCAGGCAAAGGGACGGGGGCGATCAACGCCCTTGTGCGGCCAGCTCCTTCGCGGCCTCCGTGAGGTCCTTCGCCGTGTCGATCGCCCGCCAGTACGCGCCCTGCGGGAGCTGGAAGCCCGCCAGCCGCTTGGAGCGTGCCAGGCGCGGGAACGTGGTGCGCTCGTGGTCCCCGAGGTCCGGCAGCAGCGAGGCGAACTCGGCGGAGAAGACGTACACGCCCGCGTTGATCAGATACGGGGACGGCGGCGCCTCGATGAAGTCGGTGATGTGGCCGAACGCGTCCGTCTCCACGGCGCCCCACGGGATCCGCGGGCGGGCCAGCGCGAGGGTCGCGGTCGCCTCCCGCTCATGGTGGAAGTCGGCCATCTCCTGCAACGAGAACCGCGTCCAGATGTCGCCGTTCGTGGCGTACCAGGGGCGGTCGGCGTGCGGCAGATGCGCGGCCGCGAACTTCAGGCCGCCGCCGCGGCCGAGCGGCTCCTTCTCGACGACCGTGGTGACCCGCAGCGGCAACTCCGCCTGGTCGAGCCACTCCTGGAGCACCTCGGCGAGGTGGCCGCAGGAGACGACGGCGTCGGTGACGCCCTCCTCGGCGAGCCAGGTCAGCTGATGGCCGATGATCGGCGTGCCCGTGCCGGGGATCTCCACCATCGGCTTGGGCCGGTCGTCGGTGTACGGGCGCAGCCGCGAGCCCTGGCCGCCCGCCAGGACCACGGCCTGGGTGGGGCGGTGGGGGTACAGAAGCGGGCCGTGCGCGGACGGTTCAGCGGTCGTCATGACCGGAACTGTACGTGCGCACGGCCCGCGGGGACGCCAGCGGCTCGACGGTCGAGCGCGGCTCGGGACCGGTTCTCGGCTCGGGGCCGGTCCGGTGCTCAGGCCCGGAAGCCGGCCACACCCGAGGCGAACGAGGTATCACAGACCGGGCGGGCGAACGACTGTGCGCGCGCGGGACCGTAGGTCTCCACGGCGGCACGGCCGAGGGCCTTGGCGATCGCCATGCAGTGCCGGGCGAGCGACGGGCGGCGGTCGATCTCCTGCTGGAGGTGGGTGAGTGCAACGCCGGGGTTGTCCTCCTGGAGTTCGAGGAGGAGGCGGTCGCGCAGCACGTCCTGGGGAGCGCGCGACTTGGCGCGCTTGGAGACGTCCTGTGAGGAGGCCGTGAGAACCGATTCCGAGGAATTCCCGGACCAGTTGACTCGGGTGACCGCGAGCGTCCCGGAGAGCACCAGCATCACCGGCAGGACGAAGGCGAGCGTACGGGCGGCGCGGCGGGCGGGGCCCTGGCCCCGAGCTCGGCGCGACTTCTGGGTGTAGTTGGCAGAGTGCGTCACGCGAGTGAGCGTAGCGCTCGGTGATGATTTGGCGACATTTGGTCACCCTGATGAGGGACGGGTAAAGGGGTTTTGTTGCATACGTGTTGACGTTGCTGGGCCAAATGCCCGAGTTGCCGGGGTATTTGTCGACAATGACGAGTGAACGCGCGAGGGCCCCGCACCGAAGTGCGGGGCCCTCGCGGCCGATTGTGCGGCCGTCCGTCGGTCGACCGTCCGTCAGTCGGCGGTCAGTCGGTCGGCCGTCAGTCGGAGAGGCGCTCGCCCGTGGAGGACGAGAACACGTGGGTCTCGCCGGTGCGCGGCACGACGTGCAGCTGGGCGCCCTTCTCCGGCACCTGGCGGCCGTTCACACGGACGACGAGGTCCTTGTGCTCGCCGCCGACCTCGGCGGAGCCGTAGACGTAACCGTCGGCGCCGAGCTCCTCGACCACGTTCACGGAGACGGCGAGGCCGGCCGGGGCGTCCGAGACGTCCTTGGCGAGGGACTTCGCGGCCTCGCCGTTCGTCTCGACGATGTCGAAGTGCTCGGGGCGGACGCCGACGTGGACCGTGCGGTCGCCCTTGTCGGAGGCGGCCTTCAGGGCCTCGCGGTCGATCGGGACGACCGAGTTGCCGAACTTCACGCCGCCGTCGGTGATCGGGACCTCGACCAGGTTCATGGCCGGGGAGCCGATGAAGCCGGCGACGAAGAGGTTGGCCGGGCGGTCGTACATGTTGCGCGGGGTGTCGACCTGCTGGAGCAGACCGTCCTTGAGGACCGCCACACGGTCGCCCATCGTCATGGCCTCGACCTGGTCGTGGGTGACGTAGACGGTGGTGATGCCGAGGCGGCGCTGGAGGCTCGCGATCTGCGTACGCGTGGACACACGGAGCTTGGCGTCGAGGTTCGACAGCGGCTCGTCCATGAGGAACACCTGCGGCTCACGCACGATGGCGCGGCCCATGGCGACACGCTGACGCTGACCACCGGAGAGGGCCTTCGGCTTGCGGTCCAGGTACTCGGTGAGGTCGAGGATCTTCGCGGCCTCTTCGACCTTCGTGCGGATCTCCGCCTTGTTCACGCCGGCGATCTTGAGCGCGAAGCCCATGTTGTCGGCGACGGACATGTGCGGGTACAGCGCGTAGTTCTGGAACACCATGGCGATGTCCCGGTCCTTCGGCGGCAGGTGCGTGACCTCGCGGTCACCGATGCGGATCGCACCGCCGTTGACGTCCTCGAGGCCCGCGAGCATGCGCAGGGAGGTCGACTTTCCGCAGCCGGACGGGCCGACGAGGACGAGGAACTCGCCGTCCTCGATCTCGATGTCCAGGCCGTCGACCGCGGGCTTGGTGGAACCCGGGTAGACGCGGGTCGCCTTGTCGAACGTGACAGAAGCCATGGCTGTGAAGCCCCCTTCACCGGCAGGAACGTGCCGGACGATCCGTTGTAAAGAAGGTGAGCCGCCATGGCGGTGCCACGGCGGTGTAGCACTGGTGTAGTCCACGCGGGTGAACTGCTCGGACCTTAAGCGGCGGCCGGTGGGTTTGTCAGTACCCGGGAGCACATGACCTTCGAGGAAATTTTCGACGGGTGCACGGCCGGTGTTGGTTACACTGCTCGGGCTGCCTCCTTAGCTCAGATGGCCAGAGCAACGCACTTGTAATGCGTAGGTCGTCGGTTCGAATCCGACAGGGGGCTCCATCGAACCCCAGGCCCGGACCCTTCCGGCCTGGGGTTTTGTCGTTCAGGGGCTGCGGCGTGGGCGCGGGCGCCCGGCTCGGCCCGGGGTGCCGGTCTTGCTCGGTTTCTTTCGTTTCGGGTCGATGCTGGTTAGATTCGCTCGTTCACAGGACATCCATCTCGCGATCTCACCTTCATCACGCCGGGGGGCTTGGCTCAATGCAAGGCACGATTGACGGTTTAAGTTATGGCCTGGTCACGCCGGTCGCGGCGTACCTGACGGCTTGCCTCGGCAGCGCGCTCGGGCTGCGTTGCACGGTGCGTTCGCTCGCGCTCGACCGGTCGCGCAAACCCGGCTGGCTCGCCCTCGGGGCGGTGTCCATCGGGTGCGGGATCTGGTCCATGCACTTCATCGCCATGCTCGGTTTCCAGGTGAGCGGCGCCGCGATCTCGTACGACACCATGCTGACCTTCCTCAGCCTGCTGGTGGCCGTGCTGGTGGTCGGCGTGGGGATCTTCATCGTCGGCTATCTCGGGACGGGTCCTGGGCCGCTGCTCACCGCCGGTGTGTTCACCGGGCTCGGGGTCGCCGGCATGCACTACCTGGGCATGGCGGCCATGCGCATGAACGGCTCGCTCGTCTACGACTCCGCCGTCGTGGCGCTCTCCGTGGTGATCGCCGTCGTCGCGGCGACCGCCGCGCTGTGGGCCGCCATCGCGATCCGGGGGTTCCTCGCCAGCCTCGGGGCGAGTGCGGTCATGGGGGTCGCGGTGACCGGGATGCACTACACCGGGATGGCGGCGGTCGACGTCCACATCACCCATGGCGTGAATGCCGTCGGTTCCTCGGCCGTCGCCGTGATGGCCCTGCTCATCGGGCCGCTCGTCGTGCTCGTCCTCGCCGCCGCCATCGTCATGTTCGACCCGATGCTGATCATGGGTGACGACGAGCCGGATCGCCGTCCTGTGCGGCGGACCGCGGGCTGGTCCTGAGGGTTCGAGGGGGCAACTCCCTTACGCAGCAGTCCGGTTGGGCGGCTGCGTAAGGGAGTCGGCGGCTCGTCAGCCCCGCCCCGCCACCTTGTCCGCCCACTTCGCCAGGCGGGACGAGTCGGACGTGTGGGTGGTCAGTTCGCGGCGGTCCGCCGCGTAGTACGTGGCGTACATGCCGTGGACGCCGAGCCAGCGGAAGGGCTCCGGCTCCCATTTGCGGACCTTGTGGTTGGCCCAGGGGAGCGCGGTGAGGTCGGTGGGGCCTGACTGGCCCGAGTCCTGCTGGACGAGGTCGCGGAGGGTGCGGGCGGCCAGGTTCGTCGTGGCGACGCCGGAGCCCACGTAGCCGCCCGCCCAGCCGAGGCCCGTCGAGCGGTCCAGGGTGACGGTGGCGCACCAGTCGCGGGGGACGCCGAGGACGCCGGACCAGGCGTGGTCGACCCGGACGCCGGCGAGCTGCGGGAAGAAGCGGGTCAGGATCTCGTACAGCGCCTCGATGGTCTTGGGCTGCGTGCGGCCGTCGTTGTCCGTGCGGGAGGCGTAGCGGTAGGGGACGCCGCGGCCGCCGAGGGCGATGCGGTCGTCGGCTGTGCGCTGGGCGTACATGTAGGCGTGGGCCATGTCGCCGAGGGTTTCGCGGCCCTCCCAGCCGATCGACTCCCATTGCGACGCCGACAACGGCTCCGTGGCGATCATGGAGGAGTTCATGGGAAGCCAGGTGCGGCGCTGGCCCTTGAGGGAGGCGGTGAAGCCCTCCGTGCAGCGCAGGATGTAGGGCGCGCGGACGGTGCCGTAGGGCGTGATGGCGTGCTTCGGCTTGATCTCGGTGACGGGCGTCGACTCGTGGATCGTGACGCCGAGGGCTTCGACGGCCTTCGCCAGGCCCTTGAGGAGTTTCACCGGGTGCAGGCGGGCGCCGTGCGGGGTCCAGGTCGAGCCGACGGCGCCGGCGACACGGATGCGGTCGGCGGTCTCGCGGGCGCCGTGCAGGGTGCGGTCCTTCTCACCGTAGGTGAGTTCCGTTTCGTGGAAGGACTTGAGGCGCGTCAACTGGGCGGGCGTGTAGGCGACTTCGAGTACGCCGCCGTGGTGGATGTCCGCGTCGATGGACTCGGCGCGGGCCACGTCGATGACCTCGGTGACGGTCTCGTTCATGGCCTGCTGGAGGCGGACCGCGGCGTCGTGGCCGTGGAGTTTGGCGTAGCGGTCGCGGCCCGCGATGCCGTTGTAGAGCCAGCCGCCGTTGCGGCCGGAGGCTCCGTAGCCGCAGAACTTCTGTTCCAGGACGGTGATCCGCAGGAACGGGGCGGCCTTCTTCAGGTAGTACGCCGTCCACAGGCCCGTGTAGCCGCCGCCGACGATGACGACGTCGGCGCTCGCGTCGCCGGGCAGGGGGTCGCGGGTGAGCGGGATGCCGTCGTCCGCGTACCAGAACGATATGCCGCCGTTGATGGTGCCGGTGGTGTCGCGAGGGCCACCGGGGCCGCTGATGCCGTTGCTCATGGCGCGGGACGTTACTGGGCGGCGGCGGAATGCGGGAGGGGTGAGGTGATGGTTTCGTGGCATATGTCGCCTGTGGGGTGATCGCTGGACGAGCGCACCGTGAGTGGGAGCCGGATCGTGGACGTAGGAGCGAGGGTTTCGGGGCGGCCGTGGGTCGCGGCGGTGGCGGTCGTCGTGCTCGGGGTGGCGGCCACGGCCTGTGGCGACGAGGGCGACGGTGGCGGGGCCACGGCCTCCGCGTCGGCCTCGGCGACCCCCTCCGTGAAGCCGGCCGAGAATGCCGATGACCTCGCGGAGCTGGACGCGCGCATGGACGGCGACGACGTGATCGTCGTGGGCGACGCGAAGGCCCCGCACACGGTCAAGGTGTACGAGGACCCGCGCTGCCCGTACTGCAAGAAGTTCGAGCAGGGCGGCGCAGAGGCGCTGACCGGCCCGGTGGCCGACGGGGACGTGAAGGTCGAGTACGTCATCGCCTCGTTCCTCGACGAGAACCTGAACGGCCACGGCTCGGTGAAGGCCGCCAACGCGCTGCGCGCCTCCGTGGAGGCAGGCAAGTTCCCCGTGTACCACTCGGCCGTCTTCGCGAACCAGCCCGCCGACGAGACCACGGACGCGTACACGGACGACTTCCTACTGAAGATTGCCGATACGGTCGACGGGCTGCGCTCCTCCGCGTTCGACGGGGCCGTGCGGGACATGAAGTACCGGGACTTCGTGGACGCGGCGATGAAGAAGTTCCGCGCCGACGGCATCGAGGGCACGCCGACGGTCTACGTGGACGGCGACAAGGTGACCCCGGAGAAGGCGATGTACGACGAGGACGCCTTCGAGAAGGTGCTCAGGGGCGCGGGTATTCCCGGTAATTGACGGGCCCTGGGGGTGGGTCGGGAATTAGGGTCGCAGGCGTGATCGACGTACCGGTGGGCCTTGTTGAGTCGCAGCACGCGTACGCGGGGGAGGCGGGCCGCGCGTTCGTCGCGGCGCTGCCCGCGCGCGTGGACGAGTTCTTGGAGCGCTGGGAGCTGACGGTCGACGGGCCGCTGATGCACGGGATGGCCGCGCTCGTCGTGCCCGTGGTGGGCGGCGGGCGGCCGGCGGCCCTCAAGTTCCAGGTGCTCGACGAGGAGACCGAGGGCGAGCCCGTCGCGCTGCGGGAGTGGGACGGCGACGGCTCCGTGCGGCTCCTCGCGTACGACGACGGGACGGGCACGATGCTGCTCGAACGGCTCGACTCCGCGCGGATGTTGAGCGACGTGGAGGACTCGCGCAAGGCCGTCACGGTGATCGCCGAGCTGCTCGCGCGGCTGACGGCGGGGCCCGCGCCGGAGGGCATGCGGCGGCTCTCCGACATCGCCGGGCAGATGCTCGCGGACGCCCCGGACGCGCTGCGCCGGGTGGCCGACCCGGCCGAGCGCGCGCTGCTCGCCGACTGCGCGGCGGCGGTGCAGGAGGTCGCGGACGAGCCCGGGGACCGGCTGCTGCACTGGGACCTGCACTTCGACAACGTGCTGGCCGCCGAGCGCGAACCGTGGCTGGCGATCGACCCGAAGCCGTTGGCCGGCGACCCCGGATTCGATCTGTGGCCCGCGCTGAACAACCGCTACGAGCCGCAGGAGACGGTGTGGCGGTTCGACGCGATGAGCGGGGTCCTCGGGCTCGACCGGGAGCGGGCGCGGGCGTGGACGCTGGGCCGGGTGCTGCAGAACGCGTTGTGGGACATCGAGGACGGGCGGGAGCTCGGCGCGGTGGACCTGGAGATCGCGCGGCGGCTGCGTACGGGACTCAACAGGTAGTCAAGGGCGGCTGGTCCTGCGCGGCCGGGTGTCAGTGCCGCGCATTAGTCTGCCGCCATGATTCGTACCGCCACCCCGGCCGATGTCCCCGTCATCCACGGCATGATCCGCGAGCTCGCCGACTACGAGAAGGCGCTGCACGAGGCGCGGGCGAGCGAGGAGCAGCTGCGCGAGGCGCTGTTCGGCGAGCGCCCGGCGGCGTACGCGCACATCGCCGAGGACGCAGGGACCGGGGAGCCGGTCGGTTTCGCGCTGTGGTTCCTGAACTTCTCGACGTGGCGCGGTGTGCACGGCATCTACCTGGAGGACCTGTACGTCCGCCCCTCGGCGCGCGGCGGCGGCCACGGCAAGGCGCTGCTCACGGAGCTGGCGCGGATCTGCGTGGAGCGCGGGTACGAGCGCCTGGAGTGGTCGGTGCTGAACTGGAACACCCCGTCCATCGAGTTCTACGAGGCGATGGGCGCGCGGCCGCAGGACGAGTGGACGGTGTACCGACTGACGGACGAGGCCTTGAAGGCGGCGGGTGCCGCGTAGTCTGGCGCGATCACCCATTCTCTGACTAAGGTCAGAGAATGGGTGGGAGCGAGGACGGCGACGTCGCGCGGGTACGGCGGTTCAACCGCGTCGTCAGCGAGCGCGTCGGCGTGCTCCAGGAGCGGTTCCACGGCACCGAGCGGCCCTACGGGCAGGCCCGGCTGCTCTGGGAGATCGGCGAGGCCGGGGCGCCGCTCGATGTGCGCAGGCTGCGGGAGCGGCTCGGGCTCGACTCCGGGTACGTCAGCCGGCTGCTGCGCGCCCTGGAGGCGGACGGTCTCGTGGCGGTGGAGCCGCTGGAGCGGGACCGGCGGGTGCGTACCGCGCGGCTCACGGAGCGGGGGCGCGACGAGTGGGCCGTGCTCGACCGCCGCAGTGACGAGGCCGCGGGCTCGCTGCTCGCCCCGCTGAACCCGGCCCAGCGCGCCCGCCTGGTCGCCGCCATGACGGAGGTGGACCGGCTGCTCACGGCCGGCACGGTCACGCTGGACGACGTCGCGCCGGACCACCCCGACGCGGAGCTGTGCCTGCGCGGCTACTTCGCCGAACTCCAGGAGCGGTTCGACACGGGCTTCGATCCGGCGCACAGCCTCCTGCCCGACGCCGGTGAACTCCGGCCCCCGCACGGCCGGTTCGTCGTGGCGAGGCTGCACGGGGAGCCGGTCGGCTGCGCCGGTCTCAAGCTTCCGCCGGGAGGCGCGGCCGAGGTGAAGCGCATGTGGGTGGCGCCGCGGGTCAGGGGCCTCGGGCTCGCCCGCCGCTTCCTGGCGGAGCTGGAGACACGGGCTGCCCAGCACGGTGCCGAACTGCTGCGCCTGGACACCAACAAGGCACTCGGCGAGGCCATCGGCCTGTACCACGCGTACGGCTTCGAGGAGGTCGCGGCCTTCAACGACGAGCCGTACGCACACCATTGGTTCGAGAAGCGGCTGGGCTGACCGGAGGGGCGGTCACGGCTCCAGGATCACCTTGCCCGTCGTGCCGCGCGTCTCCAGGGCGTGGTGGGCGGCTGCTGCTTCCTTGAGGGGGAAGCGGTGGACGGTGGGGGTGAGGGTGCCGTCGGACGCGTGGGCGAGGGCGGCGAGTTCGAGGGTGCGCATCGGGTTGTCGCCGCCGGCCCTGCGCATCATCGGGGGGCCGAGGACCTGTTCCTGGGTGAGGTCGCGGCGGGTGAGTTCGGCTTCGTCGAGGAGGTGTGGGCCCTCGTCCGGGCCGATGCCCTGGGCGGACCAGCCGAAGATGAGGTGCCGGCCGCCGGGGCCGAGGAGGTCGAGGGCGCGGGCGGTCGTCGGGCCGCCGACTCCGTCGAAGAGGACGGTGGCGGCGGGGAGGCCCCGGTCGGCGAGGAACTCGCGTGCTTTGTCCGGCCAGTTGGGGTCGTTGTAGTCGAGGGCGAGGTCGGCGCCGTTCGCCTCGACCGCCGCCGTCTTCGTCGTGCCGCCCGCCAGGCCGATCACGGTGCCGCCCGCGTGCTTCACGTACTGCACGAGGAGCGTGCCGATGCCGCCCGCGGCCGCGGGGACGAGGGCGACCGTGTCGGGTGTGACGGTGGTGAAGTTCAGGATGCCGAGCGCCGTGCGGCCCGTGCCGATCATGGCGACGGCGTGCGCCGGGTCCAGGGTCGCAGGGAGTTCGTGGAGGCGGTCCGCGTCCGTGACGGCGAGCTCGGCGTAGCCGCCGGGGACCATGCCGAGGTGGGCGACGACCTTCTTGCCGAGCCAGGCCGGGTCGGTGTCCGGGCCGAGCGACTCGACGGTGCCGGCGACCTCGCGGCCGGGGATCGTGGGCAGTTCGGGGAGGGCGGGCAGCGGTCCCTGTACGCCGGAGCGGATCGCGGTGTCCAGCAGGTGCACGCCCGCGGCCTCGACCGCGATCCGCACCTGCCCGGGGCCCGGCTCGGGGTCCTCGACCTTTTCGTACGTGAGGTTCTCCGCGGGGCCGAAGGCGTGCAGGCGGATGGCGTGCATGGCAGCTCCTGGTGGGCAGTGTGCGATGCCGCCCCGACCTGTACGAGCGGCCTGCGCGCCAGTCTTCGACCTCAAGCTCGGTTGAGGTCAAGGCCGCGGGTGAGGGCGGGCCGCCGCAGCGCCAGCGTCGTCGCCTCGATGGCGCTGGTGAAGGAGACCTCGGAGAGCACGCCGGGCGCCGCCACCATGTCGCCCGCCAGGTAGACGCCCTCGCCGCGGTCGATCGCCGGGCGGTCGCGCCACGTCGTGCCGGGGCGGTCGAGCGCTCCCGTGCGCCCCTGGGCGAGCGCGTCGCGGCGCCAGGTCGTGCGCTCGCGCCAGCCGGGGAACGCGAGGTCGAGCAGGCCGTCGGCGCGTGCGGAACCGTCCGCCTTGGACTCGTCGGGCGCGATCGGGACCTGTCCCTGGATCAGGCTCTCGCCGTGCGGGGCAAGGGACTTGTCCTGCGCCGTGAACCGTTCGATCCAGGCCGGGAAGTCGAGGCCCGACACCGCGAAGGCGTCGCCGCGGCGGGTACGGACGGCCAGGTCGATCAGTGTCGTACGGCCGCTGTCCCAGGTCAGGGAGTCGTCCTTGAGGAGCCTGCGGGCCGCGTCGAGCGAGGTCGCCACGACGACGGGGGTGTCGGTGGGCACGGTGTCGATCCGGCTGAGGGTCTCCATGCGTACGCCGAGGTTCCACGCGCGGGACGCCATCCGGTCGACGACCGAGGACCAGCCGCCGACGGGGTAGTGCGCCTCGGGCGGGACCTTCGCGGTGCGGCGCAGGCGCTCCTGGACGAAGCGGGCCGAGAGCGATCCGGGGTCGTGGTGGAACAGGGCGACGGCCGTGTAGTTGGCGGCGGCACGGGCGGCGTCCGGGCCCGCGACGCGGGTGGCCCAGGTGGTGAAGTCCTCGTCCACGGGGGCGCGTTCGGGCCGGTGGCGCAGGAGACGGAGCAGGGCGGCGGGCGGGGTGCGGCGCAGCGCGCCGTCGCGGTGGAAGCGCAGCCGGGCGCCTTCGAGCGGCGGGATCGGGGCGAGCGGTCCGAGCAGCTCGCGCTGCCGCAGCCAGGTCCAGTGCGGGCCGCCGTTGTAGAGGGCGTGCGGGCCTTCGTGGGTGAGGTAGGTGCCCTCGGCGGTGCGGGCCCGGCCGCCGAGGGTGTGGTGCGCTTCGTGCAGGGTGACGCGTGCGCCCGCCTCCGCCGCGGTGATCGCGGCGGTCAGCCCGGCGAGGCCGCCGCCGATGACGGTGAGGGTGGGGGTGGGGTGACGCATGGGTGCTCCTGACTGCGTGATCGTTTCCGGACGGACGTACGACCGCGTGCGTGACCGGTCGTGCGAAGGGCCTTCACGGGTACGACGTCGGGCGCGGGCGCGGATGTGACATCGCGCCGTTTGTGCAGGTCACTTGGGGGTGGCCCGGGATTGTCAGTGGGGCCGGGCAGCATGGGGTCATGAACGACAGGCGTGGTGGTGCGGGCCGGGCTGCGGGACAGTCCCCGGCGAAGACCTCGGCGAAAGGTTCGGCGAGAGCTTCGGCGAAGGTGAAGAAGGCGCGGCGGCCCCAGGTGCGGCTGCCTCCGTTGACGCCGTGGGCGGGGCGCGGCCTGGAGCCCGACGGGGATTACGACGGGGTGGAGTTCCGGGACGTCGACTTCGCGGGGCAGGAGGGGACCGGGGCGCGGTTCATGGACTGCGCGCTGGCGGCGTGCGCGCTCGACGAGGCGGGCCTCGCGCGGGCCAGATTCATCGACACCGTGCTGAGCGACGTACGGGGCGTGGGCACGGACCTGGCGGAGGCGACGCTGCGGGACGTGGAGGTGGTCGACGCCCGGCTCGGCGGGGTGCAGCTGCACGGGGCGGCGCTGGAGCGGGTGGTGATCAGGGGCGGGAAGATCGACTACCTGAACCTGCGGAAGGCGCGCCTCAAGGACGTCGTGTTCGATGGATGCGTGCTCGTGGAGCCGGACTTCGGGGGCGCGCGCCTGGAGCGGGTGGAGTTCGCGGGCTGCGTGCTGAAGGGCGCCGACTTCTCGGCGGCGACCCTGACGGACGTCGACCTGCGGGACGCGGCGGAGCTGGGGATCGCGCGGGGCGTGGACCGGCTGGGCGGCGCGGTGATCTCACCGGCCCAACTCATGGATCTGGCCGGGGTGTTCGCGGCGGAGCTGGGGGTGCGGGTGGAGTAGTTCCCGCCGGGGCGGCCCGGTCTTCGGGTTACGGGAGCCGGGGGAAGCGGGCCTGAAGGTCCCACAGGACCGGGTTGTCGGCCAGGTCCTCGTGCATGTCCGTGAGGTCGGCGAGCAGGTCGTGCAGGAAGTCCCGTGCCTCGCGGCGCAGTTCGGAGTGGGAGAAGGTCAGCGGGGGCTCCTCGGTCGGCATCCAGTCGGCCTCGACGTCGACCCAGCCGAAGCGGCGCTCGAAGAGCATGCAGTCGCTGGACTCCGTGAAGTCCAGCTCGGCGTGCTGGGGAGTCGAGGAGCGGCTGCCGCGCGGGTCGCGGTCCAGCTGCTCGACGATGTCGCACAGCGCCCACGCGAAGTCGAGCACCGGCACCCATCCCCAGGCTGTGGACAGCTCCCGGTCGGCCTTGGTGTCGGCCAGGTACACGTCGCCGCTGAACAGGTCGTGGCGCAGCGCGTGGACGTCCGCGCGCCGGTAGTCCGTCTGCGGCGGGTCCGGGAAGCGGCGGGAGAGGGCGTAACCGATGTCGAGCACGTACGTGATGGTGTCACGGGCGGGGGAGCGGGGCCGCACCGGAGCGGCGGCAGGTCACGGCAGCAGCCGCTGCTCCTTCGCGACCGATACGGCGCCGGCCCGGGTGTCCACGCCGAGCTTGTCGTAGATCCGGCCCAGGTGGGTCTTGACCGTGGCCTCGCTGATGAACAGGGCCTTGGCGATCTCCCGGTTGCCGAGGCCGTGCGCCAGCTGGGCGAGGATGTCGCGCTCGCGGTCGGTGAGGGTGGGCCGCGGCTTGCGCATATTGGCCATGACGCGGCTGGCCACCGGGGCGGACAGCGCGGTGCGGCCCTCCGCGGCCGCGTGGATCGCGGCGAACAGCTCCTCGGGCCGCTCCGCCTTGAGCAGATAGCCCGTCGCGCCCGCCTCGATGGCGCGGGTGATGTCGGCGTCGGTGTCGTACGTGGTCAGGACGAGGACGTGGGGGCGGTGCCCGGTGGCCGGGTCGTCCGGGGCGTCCGGTTCGCTGGTGAGGCGGCGGGTCGTCTCCACGCCGTCCATGCCCTCGCCCAGCTGGAGGTCCATGAGGACGACGTCGGGCCGGAGCTTCGCGGCGAGCGCGATCGCCTCCTCCCCGGTCCCGGCCTCCCCGACGACCTCGATGCCCGCGGCACTGTCGAGCAACGCGAGCAACCCGGCACGGACGACGACGTGGTCGTCGCAGAGGAGGATGCGGATGGGGTGGGTCATTTCGGCTCCCGGATCGGTCATTCCAGCCCCTGCGGCGATTGAGCAGCGGGGTCCGGGGCAGAGCCCCGAGTCGGTACCCCCGTCGCGGGCGGCACGGGAATCGAGGCGGAGACCACCGCTCCCTCCCCCGGCGCGGACTCCAGCGACAACCTTCCACCCAGCTGACCCACCCGCGCCCGAATCGCCGGCAGACCATGCCCCCGCACCCCGGAGCCCCCCGCAGGGAGCACGGTCGGATCGAACCCCCGCCCGTCGTCGGCGACATCCAGCACGACCTGGTCGTCGAGCAACGTCAGCGTGAGCGCCGCGCTCCGGGCCCCGGAGTGCTCCCGTACGTTGGCCAACGCCCCCTGCGCGATCCGCAGCAGCGCCGACTGCACCCGGTCGGGCAGCCGGTCCGCGCGCCCGTCGTCGTCGACGCGGACCTGGACGCCGAGCCGGTCGCCCGACTCCCGCGCGGCCACGGCCCGCAACGCCTCCGTCAGACCATGCGCCAGGTCGGCGGGCGCCAGATCGTGCACGAAGCGGCGCGCCTCGGTCAGGTTGTGCTCGGCGATCGACGCGGCCGTGCCGACATGGGCGCGGGCCTTGCCGGGGTCGGCCTCCCACACCCGCTGCGCCGCCTGCAACAGCATCCGCTGGCTGGACAGGCCCTGCGCGAGGGTGTCGTGGATCTCCATGGAGAGCCGCTGCCGCTCGGCGAGCGTGCCCTCGCGGCGTTCGGACGCGGCCAGTTCGCGGCGGGTGCGGATGAGGTCGTCGATGAGGTCCCGCTGGCGCGCGGCCTGCCGTTTCATCTGCAGGAACACGGCGGTGGCGATCACCACGACGGCCGGCGGGCCGAGCACCAGGTCCGGGTCCCAGCGGCCCGCGAGCCGCACCTGGGCGAGGATGACGAGCACCGCCAGGAGCCCCACCAGGACGAGCGCGGGGCGGGTCGGCAGCGTACGCAGGCCCGTGTAGAAGAGCGGCACCGCGCACCACGCGAAGCTCGGCGCGAGCACCACGAGCACCACCCACACCACGACCACCAGCGTCAGCCACACCCGTTGCCCCGCCGTGGCCCGCTCCGCGAGCCCCCGCACGAGCCCGGCCCCGTACAGCAGCGCCACGACCACGGAGAGCGCGATGATCCACGGCGTGCGCGTGCCGTGCGGGTGGCGCAGCAGGAAGCGGGCCAGGGCCACGGCGAGCAGCAGGAAGAACGAGGCGTGCATGACCGTGGTGAGGCGGCGGATGTCCGCGTCGTAGGCCTCGTCGGCGCGTGCGGCCCGGTTCCATGGCACGGTTCCTGCGCCTCCTTCACGGCGTCGACCTGGGCAAACACTCCCATTCTCACCGGGTTGTACGCCCCCGGGGTCAACCGATCGGATGACCCCGGCGTCGACCGCCCGGCGCGCCGCCTCCAGCCGGTCCGTCGACGGGTGGGGGCCGGTTCCGGACCCAGGATTGAAGGCAGAGCGGGACGGCAGGAACGGCAAACGGCCTCCCGATCGAAGTCTCCTCCCTCTACTCGCACCCTCCCCCTTCACCCAGGAGTCGTTCCCATGCAGCACGCCAAGAAGATCTCGAAGCGCACCCGCGTCGTCACCGGCACCACGCTTGCCGCCGCCATCGCCCTCGGCGGGTTCGGCGCGTACTCGGCGAGCGCCGCGGACGCGGAGCCGGCCGCGCAGGCCGCCGCCGCCAAGCCCGCCGCCGCGAAGGCCGGCAACACCTTCGAGTCCAAGCACCTCACCGTGGGCGCCGCCACCGACGCCGCCGAGGCCGTCCTGAAGGCCGCGAAGAAGGAGAACCAGAAGGTCTCCGTCGCCGTCGTCGACCGCAACGGCAACACGATCGTCGAGCTGCGTGGTGACGGCGCCGGACCGCAGTCGCCGGAGTCCGCCGTGAAGAAGGCGTACACCGCGGTGTCCTGGAACGCGCCCACGTCCGAGCTGACGAAGCGGCTCGAGCAGACGCCGAACCTGAAGGACATCCCCGGCACGTTGTTCCTCGCGGGTGGGGCGCCGGTTGTCGCCGACGGTGGGCCCATCGCGGGGATCGGGGTCGCCGGTGCGCCCTCGGGGGACCTGGACGAGAAGTTCGCCCAGGCGGGGGTCGCTGCGCTCGGCTAGGCAGATCAAGCCCCCGCGGCGATTGAGCGGCGGGGTCCGGGGCAGAGCCCCGAGACGTCACGACCGGCGCGGGTGTTGCGGTCCTGGGGCGCTGCCCCAGACCCCGCTGCTCAATCGCCGCAGGGGCTTAAATTGCCGAACCGAACGATCCTGCAGAGCGCAGGGCGGATGTGGAGTCGCACCATGCAGCACACCGAGAACAACCGAACGCTCCTCGCCGCCGCCGCTCACGGCGACGTCGACGCCGTCCGGGCCGCGCTCGCGGCGGGCGCCGATGTCGAGGCCCGCGACGCGCACCGCCGTACGCCCCTCCTCCTGGCCTCCCTCAACGATCACGTCGCCGCCGCCGAGGCGCTCGTCGCGGCCGGTGCCGACCCGAACGCCCAGGACGAGCGGGACGACAGCGCGTGGCTCGCCACCGGTGTCACCGGCTCCGTGGAGATGATGCGCGCCCTGCTGCCCGCCCGCCCCGACCTGAAGGTCACCAACCGGTTCGGCGGCATCTCCGTCATCCCGGCCTCCGAACGCGGCCACGTCGACTACGTACGCGCCGTGCTCCGCGAGACCGACATCGACGTCGACCACGTCAACCGGCTCGGCTGGACCGCCCTGTTGGAGGCCGTGATCCTCGGTGACGGCGGCCGCGCGCACCAGGAGATCGTCGAGCTGCTCATCACGGCGGGCGCGAGCCCCGACCTGCCCGACGGCGACGGCATCACTCCCCTCGAGCACGCCGAGCGCCGCGGCTTCACCGAGATCGCCGGCCTGTTGCGGGCCGTACGGTGAGGCGCGCGGTCCTCGCGGCGATCGCCGTCGCGGTCCTCGCGACCGGCTGTGGCGCGACGCAGGACGACGCCAACTCAGGTCCTGACAAGGCCAGTTCGCCACCGGAGACGGCCCCCGCGACCCCCAAGTCCGCCAAGACCCCCGACGGCACCCTCCTCCTCGCCGACTTCGGCTCCGACACCGTCTCCTTCGTCGACCCCGCACCCGGCAAGGGAGTCTTCGACTCGGTGAAGGTCGGCCACGCCCCGTACGGGCTCGTCGTCGGGGACGATGGTCGGGCCTGGGTCGCCACCGCCGAGGGCGTCGCCGTCGTCGACACGGACAGCCGTGAGCGCGAGGCCCTCATCCCGTACGAGACCGAAGGCCTCGGCCCGGTCACCGACGGCGAGTACCGCGGCGGCGGCATGGGCATCGCCCTCGCGCCCGACGGCAGGCACGCGTACGTCGGGGTCAACGTCCCTGACGGTAAAGGGGCGTTGGAGACCATCGACACCAGGACCGAGAAGGTCACCGACACCACCTCCGTCGGGCGGCGGCCCTTCGACGTCGACGTGTCGCGCGACGGGCGCCAGGTGTACGCCACCGATCACGACTCCTTCGACGTCACCGTCCTCGACACCCGCAGCGGCGACACCCGCCGCATCGAGGTCGCCCCGTACGGCACCGAGGGCGGCCTCGGCTCGTGGCTGAAGCCGCACTACGCCGCCGTCCGGCCCTCGGACGGCAAGCTGCTCCTCCCCTTCGAGGGCGAGAAGCTCGTCGTGGTCGACCCGGACACCGGCCGCTCGACCGTCGAGCGGATGACCGCCAACACGCACCAGCACGGCGTCACGATCACCCCCGACGGCACGCTCCTCGCCGTCGGCACGGGACCCATCGACCCGTCCGAGGACGAGGGGCCCTCGCTCACCATCCGGACGCCCGGCGGCAAGGAGAAGGTCGTGCCGCTCGAAGGGCCGCACGAGGAGGTCGCCGTCTCCGACGACGGCAGGACCGCGTACGTCACCGGCGGCTTCACCCGCGACGGCTACTGGAACGGCATCACCGTCGTCGACATCGACAGCGGCGACACCCGCCGACTGGCCGCGGGGGAGCGGCCGTTGGGCATCGCCGTTCTGTAGGCGCCTCAGCCGGACACCAGACGGACGCCACCCGGAGGCCGGCGGGACGCCCGTACCAGGGCAAGGGGGTCATAAGATCACCGCGTGCGCCGCCGACCCAGCTCCCGACTCCGACTCCCCGCCGCCCTCCTCACCGTCCTCGCCACCGTCGCCGCCCTCACCGCCTGCGACGGCGGCGTCCACGGCACCCCCGGCGCCTCGGGCCTGCGCGACCCCTACTTCCCCAAGCTCGGGAACGGCGGCTACGACGTCGGCCACTACGCCCTCGATCTCGACTACGACCCGGACACCCACCACCTCTCCGGCACCGCCGAGATCACCGCGACCGCGGACCAGGCGCTCAGCGCGTTCAACCTGGACCTGAGGGGGCTTACGGTGCGGAAGGTCACCGTCGACGGCGAGAAGGCCGTGGCCAGCCGCGCCGGGCGCGAGGTGACCGTGCGGCCGCACGACGAGCTCCCGAAGGGGCACACTTTCCGCGCCACCGTCCGCTACGACGGCGAACCCGTCACGGTCACCGACCCGGACGGCACGGGCGAGGGCTGGCTGCGCACCGCCGACGGCGCGCTCGGTCTCGGCGAGCCGACCGGCTCCATGGCCTGGTTCCCCGGCAACCACCACCCCTCGGACAAGGCGACGTACGACATCCGGATCACCGTCCCCGCCGGCGTACAGGCGGTGTCCAACGGGGAGTTGAGGAGCTCGAAGCGTTCGTCCGACGGGAGGCGCACCGCGTACGACTGGCGGGTGCGGCAGCCGATGGCGAGCTATCTGGCGACCGTGGCCATCGGGAAGTTCGAGACGGAGCGGGGGCGCACGCCCCGCGGGATTCCCGTCTACACCGCCGTCGATCCGGACGAGGCGAAGGCGAGCGCGAAGGTCCTCGCCCGGCTGCCGGAGGTCGTCGACTGGGAGGCGGAGCGGTTCGGCGCGTACCCGTTCTCGTCCACCGGCGCGATCGTCGACCGGGCCGGGGACGTGGGCTACGCCCTGGAGACCCAGAACCGGCCCGTCTACCCCGGCGCCCCCGATGTCGGCCTGCTCGTGCACGAGTTGGCGCACCAGTGGTACGGCGACTCGGTCACCCCGAAGTCGTGGCGCGACATGTGGCTGAACGAGGGCTTCGCGACGTACGCGGAGTGGCTGTGGGACGAGGAGCACGGCGGGGACACGGCCCGGCAGACCTTCGAGGCGCTCATGAAGCGGCCCGCGAGCGACGGCGTCTGGTCCTTCCCTCCCGCGCAGCCGCCGAACGCCGCGCACCTCTCCGACTCCCCGGTCTACGAGCGCGGCGCGATGGTGCTGCAGAAGGTCCGCGAGGCGATCGGCGACACCAACTTCTTTGCCCTGCTGAAGAGTTGGCCGACCGACCACAAGTACAAAAACGCCGACACGGACGACTTCACCGCCTACGTGGAGCGCAAGAACCCCGGCAAGGGCGAGGCCCTTGCCGGGGTCTGGGAGACCTGGCTGTACGGGAACGGCAAGCCGGAGAAGGCTAGTTGACGTTCACGGCCTTCCAGGCGGCGGCGACCGCGGTGGCCTCCGCGCCGCTCGCGCCGTACAGGTCACCGGCCGCCTTGATGGTGGCCGCGCGGGCCGCCGCGTAGTCGGTCGTGGACGTCATGTACGTGGAGAGCGCCTTGTACCAGATCTGCACGGCCTTGTCCCGGCCGATGCCGGTGACGGTGGAGCCGTCGGACGTGGGCGAGTCGTAGTTCACCCCGTTGATGGTCTTCTTCCCGCTGCCCTCGCTGAGCAGGTAGAAGAAGTGGTTGGCGACGCCCGACGAGTAGTGCACGTCGAGGCGGCCCGTGGAGCGCGACCAGGCGTCGGCGGACTTGCCGTCCTTGCTCGGCTTGTCCATGTAGCGCAGCGGGGTGCCGTCGCCGTTGATGTCGATCTTCTCGCCGATGAGGTAGTCGCCGACGTCCGCGGAGTTGTTCGCGTAGAACTCCACGGCCGTGCCGAAGATGTCGGACGTCGCCTCGTTGAGGCCGCCGGACTCCTTGCTGTAATTGAGGTTCGCCGTGGCGGCGGTCAGGCCGTGGCTCATCTCGTGCGCGGCGACGTCGAGCGAGGTGAGCGGGTTCTTGTTGTTGATCCCGTCGCCGTACGTCATGCAGAAGCAGCTGTCGTCCCAGAACGCGTTGACGTACGCGTTGCCGTAGTGGACGCGGGAGTACGCGGCCTTGCCGTCGCCCGCGATGCCGCTGCGGTTCAGGGCCTCCTTGTAGAAGTCCCAGGTCTCGGCGGCTCCGTAGGCGGCGTCGACGGCGGCGGTCTGCGGGTCGGCGGCCGTGCCGTCGCCCCACTTGTCGTCGGCGTCGTGGAAGAGGGTGCCGGTGCCGGACGTGCCGCCCTTCAGGTCGTACGTCTTGTGGCCACCGCGCCCGCCGTCGACCAGGTCGAAGCCGCCGGAGGCGGAGGCGGTGGAGCCGACGGTGACGGCGCCGTTGTACTCGCCGGTGCCGGTGCCGTTCTCGATGGCCTGGTACTTGTAGAGCACCTTGCCGCTGTCGGCGTCGGTGATGACGTGCAACTCGCTGGGCGTGCCGTCGTGTTGGGTGCCCTTGACGACGGTCTCGTACGCGAGGGTGGGCGCCTTGCTCGCGTCGGCGGCCCAGACGACCTTGTGCGCGGTGCCGGCGGTGGCGCCCTTGACCGAGTCGCCCGCGGCGGACTTCGCGGACTTCTTCGCGGCGGCGGTTCCGGTGGCGGCGTCCGTGGACGCCACGGATATGGAGCCCTTGCGCGCCTTGGTGGTGCCCTTGAGGTCGCCACCCTTCGCGGTGTGCACGACGAGGTCGCCGCCGAGGACGGGCAGCCCGTCGAAGGTGCGCTCGTAGCGGGTGTGGGTGGTTCCGTCGGCGTCCTTGACGACGTCGCGGGCGACCAGCTTCTCGCCGTCGGCGAGCTTCAACTGGCGTTCGGTCGTGGGCGTTTCGGCCTGCGCGTCCTTCAGTGCGGTCGCCCGTTGCGAGGCGCTGAGAGGGAGCGCCGTTGCGCCTGCCGCACGATCGGTGGCGGCGTTGGCCGAGGTGCCTGCCTGTACGCCGACGACCACCATGGCGGCGGAAGCGACGAGGGCGGCGAAGCGGGGAGCGGTAGAGCGGATTCTCACTCGGACTCCTTCGGTACCCGTGTGGGGTGGGTATGTGGGGGGTTCGGAGGGAGAGTGGCACCCGCGATCACCTCGATGGCAGATACCTGTCAAAACTTTGCCGGTTCGTGTCCGAATGGCGCGGGTGATTGTCCGTTAATCGATGGATGGCGGCCGATTCGGACCCGCAGGAAACAGCACTGAGCCCCGGCCGATGGCCGGGGCTCAGTGGCGGCTACCGCTCAGCGGTGGCTCAGACGTTCACGCCGAAGTCCTGCGCGATGCCGACGAGGCCCGAGGCGTAGCCCTGGCCCACGGCGCGGAACTTCCACTCGGCGCCATTGCGGTACAGCTCGCCGAAGACCATCGCGGTCTCGGTCGCGGCGTCCTCGGAGAGGTCGTAGCGGGCGATCTCCGTGCCACCGGCCTGGTTCACGATGCGGATGTACGCGTTGCGGACCTGGCCGAAGTTCTGCGTGCGGGTCTCGGCGTCGTAGATCGAGACCGGGAAGACGACCTTGTCGACGTCGGCCGGCAGGGCCGCCAGGTTGACGTTGATCGCCTCGTCGTCGCCCGCGCCCTCGCCGGAGCGGTTGTCGCCCGTGTGCACGACCGTCTGGTCCGGCGTCTGCTTGTTGTTGAAGAAGACGAAGTGGGCGTCCGAGTAGACCTTGCCCTCGGCGTTCACCACGATCGCCGACGCGTCGAGGTCGAAGTCGGTACCCGTGGTGGTGCGGACGTCCCAGCCGAGGCCCACGGTGACAGCGGTCAGGCCCGGAGCCTCCTTGGTCAGCGAGACGTTGCCACCCTTGGACAGGCTTACAGCCATGGTTCGGGAGTCCTTCCCTCGTTAAATACGGACGTACATGGTTGTACGTGTGCAGCCGAAGCTACTCGTACCCCTAGCAACGCCGTGAGGGGTGGAGAAGGTTCCAGGTCTCTTTACTTTCTTTACCCGGGCGGCACGGGAGGCCTGCCGGCCCGGGAAATACGGGTGACGCGGACCGCACGGACGCGCGACCATGGACGCATGTCCGGTCCTTATCCCATCCGCGGTTCGGTCGTCCTCCCGGAGGCCGAGCTCCTTTGGCGTTTCTCGCGGTCGTCCGGGCCGGGCGGGCAGCACGTGAACACGTCCGACTCGGCGGCGGAGGTGCGCTTCGACCTCGCCGCCACGGAGGCGCTGCCGCGCGTGTGGAAGGAGCGGGCCCTGGAGCGGCTCGCTCCGCGGCTCGTGGGTGGCGTGATCTCCGTACGGGCTTCGGAGCATCGGTCGCAGTGGCGCAACCGGGAGGTGGCCGTGGTGCGGCTCGCCGCGCTCCTGGCGGAGGCGACCGCGCCGCCGCCGAAGCCGAGGCGTCCCACGCGGGTGTCGCGCGGCGTCAACGAGCGGCGCCTCCGCGCCAAGAAGGCCCGCTCCGACACGAAACGCGGCCGCTCGGGCCGGGATTGGTAGGCGGATCAAGCCCCTGCGGCGTTTGAGCAGCGGGGTCCGGGGCGGAGCCCCGGGGCGCTCGCCGGGTAGCCGGGGCTGGGCTTGGGGGGGGGGGCCCACCCCCCCGCCCCCCCCCCCCCCCCGGGGGGGGGGGGGGGCCCCCGGGGGGCGGGCCCCCCCGGGCACCACCCACGCCCCCCCCCCCCCCCGGCCGGGCCGCCGCGGGGG